>CAVIFG010000253.1:0-3601 GCA_963641955.1 Escherichia coli | reverse complement strand
GTGATCGGGATCCTCCCCGAAAAGGGGAGACTTCCCTTATTTTTTTATAATATTATTTTAGCAGTTTTCTACGAAAAAATCAAGTGTTTTTCTTAATATTCCGCAAAAATTATTCAGCCTGCTTGCGCTTGCTCATGATAGCGTCTGCGATGGTCTTGGGAACCTCGATGTAGCTGTGCGGCTCCATTACATACTGACCACGGCCCTGTGTCTTGGAACGCAGATCGTTGGAGTAGCCGAACATCTCGGACAGCGGAACCAGAGCAGTGATCTGCTGGGAACCGTTTCTTGCTTCCATACCCTGGATCTGGCCACGGCGGGAAGAAAGGTCGCCCATAACGTCGCCCATGTATTCCTCGGAAACGACAACTACAACCTTCATGATAGGCTCAAGAATGATGGAGTGTGCCTGCTTGAGAGCTTCCTTGATAGCCATGGAGCCGGCGATCTTAAATGCCATTTCAGACGAGTCGACCTCGTGGTAAGAACCGTCGTACAGGCTTACCTTGATGTCAACAACAGGATAACCTGCGAGGACACCGGCGTTCAGAGCGCCCTGAATACCCTGATCTACTGCAGGGATGAATTCCTTCGGGATAGAACCGCCGACAACGTCGTTGCTAAATTCGTAACCCTTACCGGATTCATTCGGAGAAACTCTGATCTTAACGTGACCGTACTGACCGGAACCACCGGACTGGCGCTTGTACTTCATATCAACATCGGCTTCGCCGGTGATAGTTTCCTTATAAGCAACCTGAGGAGCACCGACATTAGCTTCTACCTTGAACTCACGGAGAAGTCTGTCGACGATGATCTCGAGGTGAAGCTCACCCATACCTGCGATGATGGTCTGACCGGTTTCCTGGTTAGTCCATGTCTTGAAGGTAGGATCCTCTTCAGCCAGCTTTGCGAGCGCGATTGCCATCTTTTCCTGACCAGCCTTGGTCTTGGGCTCGATAGCAAGGTCGATAACGGGCTCGGGGAATTCCATGGACTCGAGGATGATGGGGTGATCTTCGTCGCACAGGGTATCACCGGTTGTGGTGTACTTTGTACCAACTACTGCCGCGATATCGCCGCAGGGGCATGCATCGATGTCCTGTCTGTGGTTGGAGTGCATCTGAAGGATACGACCCATACGCTCGGTCTTGTCCTTTACAGAGTTGAGGACGGAAGTACCAGCCTCAACGTAACCCGAGTAAACTCTGAAGAAGCAGAGCTTACCAACGAACGGGTCGGTAGCGATCTTGAATGCAAGAGCTGAGAACGGCTGATCGTCGCCTGCGTGTCTTTCCTCTTCCTCGCCTGTTTCGGGGTTGATACCCTTGATGGAGGGGATATCGAGAGGAGAAGGCATATAGTCAACAACAGCGTCGAGAAGCTTCTGAACGCCCTTGTTTCTGTAAGAAGTACCGCAGATAACAGGAACGAACTTGTTATCAATTGTACCCTTACGGATAACGCGCTTGATCTCTTCTACCGTGAAGTCAGCGCCCTCGTTCTCAAGGTATCTCTCCATGAGATCGTCATCGAGCTCTGCAACCTTCTCGAGAAGATTCTGTCTGTATTCCTGAGCCTTTTCGAGCATATCCGCGGGGATGTCCTCAACGCGCATATCCTTACCGAGGTCATCATAGTAAATATCCGCATTCATCTCAACGAGGTCGATGATACCGCGGAAATCCGCTTCAGCGCCGATGGGGAGCTGGATCGGAACAGCGTTGCACTTGAGTCTGTCGTGCATCATATCAACAACGTTGTAGAAGTTTGCGCCCATGATATCCATCTTATTGACATAAGCCATTCTGGGTACATGGTAGTTATCTGCCTGACGCCATACTGTTTCAGACTGAGGCTCAACGCCGCCCTTTGCGCAGAAAACAGTAACGGAACCGTCGAGGACACGGAGCGAACGCTGAACTTCAACTGTGAAGTCAACGTGTCCGGGGGTATCGATAATATTGATTCTGTGATTCTTCCAGAAAGCTGTAGTAGCGGCAGAGGTGATTGTGATACCTCTTTCCTGCTCCTGAGCCATCCAGTCCATCGTAGCAGTACCATCGTGAGTCTCACCGATCTTGTGGTTGATACCTGTGTAGAACAGGATACGCTCGGTAGTTGTTGTCTTACCGGCGTCGATGTGAGCCATGATACCAATATTACGGGTCATTTCGAGAGTTACGTCTCTTTTCATAAAATCCTCCGAATATAACATCTTGGATACTCCGCGGTCATCATGCCGCGGAGAACCCAACGGCTCTGATTACCACTTGTAATGTGCGAAAGCCTTGTTAGCTTCTGCCATCTTGTGAGTATCGTCACGCTTCTTGCAGGATCCGCCCTGGCCATTCAGTGCATCGCAGATCTCGTTTGCAAGTCTTTCCTTCATTGTTTTTTCGCTGCGCGCGCGGCTGTAGGTGGTGATCCATCTCAGACCGAGTGTGCGGCGTCTTTCGGGGCGAACCTCCATAGGAACCTGGTAGGTTGCACCGCCGACACGGCGAGCCTTAACTTCGAGCTGAGGCATGATATTCTCCATTGCCTCCTCGAAAGCCTCGAGAGCGTCCTTGCCTGTCTTTTCCGCAACGATCTCGAACGCGCCGTAAACTATCTTCTGGGCTACGCCCTTCTTTCCGTCAAGCATGATGTTGTTGATAAGTCTTGTTACCAGCTCGGAACCGTACATAGGATCCGGCAGTACCTCACGCTTGGGAACATTACCTCTTCTTGGCACTTTAACTTCCCTCCTTCATACGAAATGAAAATCATAGGTACTCGAAAGCGTTCAACTCCCGCCGTCCAAACAAAAGGCAATGAATTTGATATAGCCAAAATAATGCCCTGCCTGACAGCTTAAAGTCAGAAATTACGCTTTCTTTCCAGCCTTCGGACGCTTTGCACCGTACTTGGAGCGTCCCTGCATTCTCTTGTCAACGCCCTGTGCGTCAAGAGTACCGCGGATGATGTGGTAACGCACACCAGGGAGATCCTTTACACGACCGCCGCGGATCAGAACAACGGAGTGTTCCTGCAGTTTGTGTCCGATACCGGGAATGTAAGCTGTAACTTCGTAACCGTTGGACAGCTTAACTCTGGCTACCTTTCTCATTGCTGAGTTAGGCTTCTTAGGAGTGCTGGTTCTAACGGCTGTGCAAACTCCGCGCTTCTGGGGAGAGTGCTGATCGATCTGCTCCTTGTGCAGAGTGTTCATACCCTTCTGAAGAGCAGGCGCCTTGGACTTCTTCTCAGAAACCTGACGTCCCTTGCGGACAAGCTGATTAAAAGTTGGCATTATTTCACCTCCAATAAAATTATCCGTGTGTTATTATTTACCGTTTACTGATAAAATACTCACACATTCATATATTTTAGTGCAAAAAACGGTGTTTGTCAAGACCTTTTCGGAAACTTTGTGACAAACACCGTTATAAATTATCTTAAAGCAGAATTTTTGTGTATTTTAAACAACATCGTTGTTTGCTTCCGCTTCTTCGGCAGCTTCAGCCTCTGCGGCTTCCTCCGCTGCCTCCTCTGCTTCCTGCGCGAGAAGACCTGTACCTGCGGGGCTAAGCTTGCCTATGATTACGTTCTCCTTCAG
>CAVIFG010000252.1:0-3614 GCA_963641955.1 Escherichia coli | reverse complement strand
TATGGGCATCGGCATCAATCTGGGAAACACCTATGAATCCTGCGGCGACTGGATAAACGGTTCCACTCCCTCCGCATACGAAAGGGCATGGGGCAGCCCCATCATCACGCAGGAGGACATTGAGGGCTATGCGGACGCAGGATTCGGTGTGCTGAGAATACCAGTGGCATGGTCGAACATGATTTCGGACGACGGCACATATACCATCAGCCCCGACTACGCCGCAAGAGTGCAGGAAGTGGTAAACTGGGCGCTCGGAACGGGGATGTATGTTATAATCAACATCCACTATGATAACGGCTGGGTGAACAAGTTCCCCGAAAACGTTGACGAAAACATGAACCGTTACACCACCATGTGGACACAGATCGCAACACAGTTCAGCGACTACGATGATAAGCTCGTGTTCGAGTCGCAGAACGAGGAGCTTGGATGGGAGAGCCTCTGGAACAGATACAGCGGCACCAACGGCGAGGAAAAGCAGTCCTCTTACGACCTTGTTAACAAGATAAATCAGGCATTCGTCGATACCGTAAGGGCAACCGGCGAAAACAATTCCCTGCGCCACCTTCTTATTTCCGGCTATAACACCGACGTAGACCTCACCTGCGACGAGCTTTTCAAAATGCCCGATGACCCCGCAGGCCGCCTTGCGGTATCCGTACACTATTATAATCCCTCTACGCTCACCATACTCGAAAAGGACGCGACATGGGGCAAGGCAAAGACAACATGGGGCAGTGAATCCGACCTTGCCGAACTCAACCGCTGCGTTGACCTCCTCAAAACAACATTCATCGACAACGGCATTCCCGTTATCGTAGGCGAGTACGGCTGCTTCGGCAAGAACAAGACCCGCGACACCATCGAATCCTACCTGCTGGATGTTTCTTCTTCGATGTACAATGCAGGCGCCTGCCCCATTCTCTGGGATACGGCGGGGGATGAATATGACAGATACAACGCTAAGTTCAGAAACCCCGATTTTATTGCTAAGCTTGTTGCACCGTCGGTAAATGCCGAAGCTACGGACGATGCTGCGTAATTAAACATATTTCGGTAATTTTGATGAATAAATATGCCTGCTGTGGTTTTCTATCACGGCAGGCGTATTTTTTGCGCTCTATTATATAAAATTTATATAGATAACATCTTAAAAAAAGACTATACAATTCTAAATTAAAGTATTATAATAAATTCCGAAAATGGCACAGTGCATTTTCTCAGTTTTGAATGTAACCGCGTATTAAGGCGCATAGGAGGTCCGTTATGAGCAAAATCGGCTTTCACGGACAGATGTCCGATAAGTTCAGGTCTGCGGTCTTTATCATCCTTTCGGGTGGATTTCAGGACGCATATACATACTGCTGCCGCGGCGGAGTTTTCGCGAACGCACAGACGGGCAACATTGTGCTGATGTCTGCGGCGCTGTTCCGCGGCGAGTGGGATTCGGTGATGAAATACCTCGTTCCTATATTGTCATTTTTGGTAGGAATAGCTGTGGCTGAACTTGTGCATATTCATTATAAGCGCTTTGAGAAGATACACTGGCGGCAGATAGTGCTTATCGAGGAGATCACTCTGCTGTTTGCGGTGGGATTTATTCCGGAAACGCTGAATGCCCTTGCGAATGCATTGGTTTCGTTCGTTTGCGCGCTTCAGGTGCAGACATTCCACAAGATACACGGTCAGCCTTATGCCAGCACGATGTGCATAGGAAATATGCGAAGCGGCATGGAAGCACTTTGCGCATACTTCCGCTGCCGCGACAGGGAAGTGCTGCAAAAGGCGCTGACTTATTTCGCAGTCATACTCGTTTTCGCGGCGGGTGCAGGCATAGGAAGCGTTATTTCTGATAATCTTGGCAACGGCGCAATATGGATCTGCTGCGGGCTGCTTTCGGTAAGTTTCTGCCTTATGTTCATCCGCGAAAAGCGGGAAGAATCATGATAATCCCCGCCGAAAGGCGTTTATATAGATACAGAAAGAAAGGAGAAGAAATATGAGCAAAAGAAAACGCACGGTGTTTATCGTCGTGTGGGTCGTGCTGATGGCGGTCGTGCTTGTTGCGGCGCTTCTTGTGGGAAGCAGCGGCGAAAGCGAATCCATCAAGACAGTAATGCGTGACGCAGTGCTGCACGGCACCAACAAGGTCAGTCTTTTCGGGCTGAAAGACGTTAACCCCGCGTACATCTCATCCCTTGTCGTCTGCGGCGTGCTGCTTATTGCGGCGGCGGTGATAAGGATCTTCGTTATACCGCGGTTCAAGATGGTGCCCGGTAAATTCCAGCTTGTTCTGGAGCAGCTTGTGGGATTTTTCGATAATCTCGCAAAGACGAGCAGTCCGCACAGAAACACGTTCCTCGGGGCGTATGTTTTTGCGGCGGGCGTTTATATTTTCGTCGGCACTCTGTTCGAGCTGTTCGGCATTCAGGCGCCCACCACAGTCGGCGGGACGATATCGCTGCCTGCTCCGCTGTCGGACATAAACGCGGCGATAATGCTCGGCTGCCTGTCGTATCTTGTTATCCTCAGCGGAGGTATAGCGGGTGCGAAAATCAAGGGCGTCGGCAGGACCCTCAAGGAGTTCTCGCTGCCGATTTCCATGAGCTTCCGTCTTTTCGGCGCGCTGCTCAGCGGCCTGCTGGTTACGGAGCTTGTTTATTACAACATCAGCCTTAGCTTTGTGCTCCCCGTTTTCGTGGGAATAATGTTCACGCTGCTGCACGCACTCATTCAGGCGTATGTTCTTACAATGCTTACGGCGATGTTCTACGGAGAGGTTTCCGAGCCCCCCGTAAAGGCGATAAAAAAGCGCCTTTCAAAATCGGCCGAAAAATAACAAATAATCAATAATGAACAATAGTTTTGGAGGAAACGATCATGAAAAAGTCTGTTAAGAAGTTATTTATATGCGGAATAGTTGCGGCAATTATGTGCGTACTTTGCAGCATCGCTGCGTTTGCGGCCGCAACTCCTGCCTCCGCTCCCGAGGAAACCACCGTCGTATCCCAGGAAGAGCAGCAGGCGTCCGACAATGATTCCACCGGCAGCAAGGCTATCGCAGCAGGTATCTGCGTAGGTATCGCGGCTTGCGGCGCAGGCATAGGCATGGGTATTACAACGGCAAAGTCCTCCGAGGGTATCTCCCGCCAGCCCGAGGCAGCCGACAAGATCCGTACCAACATGATGCTTGGTCTGGTATTCATCGAAACCGCGATCATTTACGCACTGGTTGTTGCAATACTTATCATCTTCGTACTGTAAGGGGGTAATATTATGGGAATCCCTCTTAATGTTGACTGGCAGCAGATTTTGCTGCATCTGTTCAATTTTATCATCCTTGCGGGCGGACTGTGGCTGCTGCTGTATAAGCCCGTGAAGAACTTTATGGAAAAGCGCGAGGCGCACTACAAGGAAATCGATGATGCAGCTAACGAAAAGCTCGCCGCAGCCGAAGCTGAGCAGCAGAAGTACTCCGGCCTTATCGAAAAGGCACAGGATGAAGCCGCAGAGCTAAAGAAAAAGGCTATGGCAGACGCTGATCTTGCCGCAAAGGCTCACATTGCCGACGCAGAGCAGGAGAAGCAGAGAATAATCGACGACGCCAAGAG
>CAVIFG010000251.1:0-3617 GCA_963641955.1 Escherichia coli | reverse complement strand
GTACATAGCAAGCCGTCATACCCGTCATAATTTATATCACAGTGTCAATCAGCCGTTTACAGCTGCCTTGATGATGGTTGTGAAATCAGCAGCCTTCAGGGATGCGCCGCCGATAAGACCGCCGTCAACGTTGGTCTTGGAGAGGAGCTCCTCTGCGTTCTTTGCGTTCATGGAACCGCCGTACTGGATGGTGATGGTTTCAGCAACATCTGCGCCGTAGAGCTTAGCAAGTGTAGCGCGGATGAATGCGCAAACTTCCTCTGCCTGATCTGCGGTAGCGGTCTTGCCTGTGCCGATTGCCCAAACAGGCTCGTAAGCGATAACGCACTTCTTGAGGTCGTCAGCGGAAATGCCTGCGAAATCAAGCTTGATCTGGCGGGAGATAACTTCCTCTGTGATGTCAGCCTCGCGCTCTGCAAGCAGCTCGCCTACGCATACAATGGGCTTCAGACCAGCTGCAAGGGCAGCCTTGGTTCTCTTGTTAACGGTTTCATCTGTTTCTGCGAAGTACTGACGACGCTCGGAGTGACCGAGAACAACGTACTCAACACCCATCTCCGCCAGCATATCAGCGGAGATCTCACCGGTGAAAGCGCCGCTCTTCTCGAAGTGGCAGTTCTCTGCGCCGATCTTGATGTTTGTGCCTGCTGTTGCAGCCAGTGCGGTTTCAAGGTTTGTGAAAGGAACGCACGCAACTACCTCAACGTCCTTAACATCGGCAACCATGGGCTTGAGTTCCTCAAGCAGTGCCTTTGCTTCGGGGCGGGTCTTGTTCATCTTCCAGTTGCCTGCGATGATAGCTTTTCTTACATTCTTCTTCATGATATATTCCTCCTAAATAGGGTGTATGTTGTCAACACAATATAAGGCGGAGTGTTCCCCCGCCTTATAGCGTTTTAATTACTTATCCTGAATAGCGTCGATGCCGGGCAGACCCTTGCCTTCAAGGTACTCGAGGGATGCGCCGCCGCCTGTGGAGATGTGGCTCATCTTGTCAGCATAGCCGAGGTTGATAGCCGCGGTAGCGGAGTCGCCGCCGCCGATGATGGTTGTTGCGTCAGCAGCTGCAAGAGCTTCGCAAACAGCAACTGTACCCTTCTTGAGAACGGGGTTCTCGAATACGCCCATCGGGCCGTTCCATACAACTGTCTTTGCGGACTTTGCAGCCTCTGCGAAGAGCTCCATTGTCTTGGGGCCGATGTCCAGACCCATCATGTCTGCGGGGATCTTGTCGGAATCAACGACAGAAACCTCGATGGGAGCGTCGATGGGATCAGGGAAGGACTTAGCGATCGTTGTATCAACGGGCAGGAGCAGCTTCTTGCCGAGCTTCTCAGCCTTTTCGATCATATCCTTGCAGTAGCCGATCTTCTCGTCGTCAACGAGGGATGTGCCTACTTCGTAGCCCTTAGCCTTGAGGAAGGTGTAAGCCATGCCGCCGCCGATGATCAGTGTATCGCACTTTTCAAGCAGGTTGGAGATAACATTCAGCTTGTCTGCAACCTTTGCGCCGCCGAGGATAGCAACGAAAGGACGAACAGGGTTCTCAACGGCGTTGCCGAGGAACTCGATCTCCTTGTTCATCAGGTAGCCTACTGCAGTTTCCTTAACAAACTTTGTAACGCCTACTGTGGAAGCGTGAGCTCTGTGGGAGGAACCGAAAGCGTCCATAACGAAGATCTCGTTGTGAACGAGGTCAGCCAGCTCCTTGGAGAAGCCTTCGCCGTTCTTTGTTTCGTCAGCGCCGCGGAAACGAGTGTTCTCAAGAACAACGATCTCGCCGTCCTTCATAGCTGCAACGGCAGCCTTGGCGTTGTCGCCTACTACTGTATCATCGGGAGCAAAAGTAACCTTTGTGGAAACAAGCTCTGCCAGTCTGTCGGCAGCGGGCTTGAGGGAGAACTTAGCCTCGGGGCCGTTCTTCGGCTTGCCCAGGTGAGAGCACAGAACGACCTTAGCGCCGTTCTCTGTCAGCTTGTTGATGGTGGGCAGAGCAGCAGTGATTCTGTTATCATTGGTGATCTTGCCGTCCTTCATAGGCACGTTGAAGTCAACGCGGACGAGGACGAACTTGCCCTTTACGTTTAAGTCTTCTACATTCTTCTTGTTAAGCTTGCTCATGATTTTATTTCCTTTCACAAATGAAAATATTGAACAGTTTGAGCGTGGCGCACGCACGGAACAGCCGTACCTCGCCATTTGACTGTCTTCACTTTATATTGTACAATATTTCTAATTATTTTGCAAGTGTTTTTTCAAAGAATTTGTTAAAAATTTATTTATTTAAGATAAAAACAGCCTGTACGCATATTGCGGCAGGCTGTCATGTATTCTGTTATGCGGCTCACGCGGGCATCAGCATTGCCTCGATGTCCTTTGCGGGACGGGGCTTGCTGTAATAATAACCCTGCGCAAGATCGCAGCCGATGTCCGTCAGTATCTTGCACTGACCCTGCGTTTCAACGCCCTCCGCAAGAACCACAAGCTGCATTGCCTTGCCGAGATCGACTATCGCGCCGGTTATCTGCTTGGAAACATCGTTTTCGTCGATGTCGCAGACAAGGCTGCGGTCAATTTTCAGGATGTCCAGCGGTATCATCTTCAGCGAAGAAAGCGAGGAATATCCGCTTCCGAAATCATCCATCGAAATGCTTACGCCGAGCTTCCTTATTCTTCCGAGGACGCCTATAGTGCGGTCGATATCCTGCATCGCCATCGTTTCGGTGACTTCTATTTCAAGGTACTTCGGGTCTAGCCCGGTTTCCTTGAGGGCACTCTTTATCGTCGAATATACATCCGTGCGGTAGAACTGCGCCTGCGACATATTAACCGACATCTTGAGCGGCTTCAGCCCCTCTTCCTGCCACTGCTTGCACTGGCGGCAGGCGGTGAACAGTCCCCATTCATCTATCTTGGTGATTATGCCCGTTTTCTCAGCAAGCGGGATGAACTTATCCGGCGCAACAAATCCCATCGTGGGGTGGTGCCATCTTATCAGCGCCTCAACGCCGCGCATCTCGCCTGTTTTAAAGGATATCTTCGGCTGATAGTACAGTTCGAACTGACCCTCGTCAAGTGCCGTCTGCATTTCGGTGCGGAGCATTTCATTCTCCACCATGCGGTTTTCCATATCGCGGCTGAAAATCGTTACGCGGACGCCGTCCCTGCGGGTTATAAGGCAGAGATTTGCCTTATTGAACATTGTGTGTATATCATCGTGAAAATCGAAGAAGCATACCCCCGCGCAGAAATTGACCTGCTCGCGGAGCGCCTTGCTGGATATCTTCGCCTTCAGGTTTTCGCCGAAACGCTCGGCGATGGCTTCCGCCTCATCCTCCGTGCGGCAGTGAGTCAGCAGCGCGAAATCATCCGTGTTTACCCTGCTCACAATGTCGCCGTCCGACGCGGTGGCTTTCAGAACCTCTGCAAAGCTTTTTACAACGCTGTCGCCGGTGTCCGTACCGAAAAGTGTATTTATTTTTCCGAGCTGTTCTACATCAAAAACGATCAGGGCAAGACCCGTATCTCCGCTCTGCTTTGCCCTTTCGAGCATAGCGTCGCCGCTGCGCATAAAACCGTCGCGGTTGCAAAGACCCGTCATTTTATCCTTATCAAGC
>CAVIFG010000250.1:2512-3667 GCA_963641955.1 Escherichia coli | reverse complement strand
TTCATCAAGCACGGAAAAATTCCTGTGCGTATCCGATACTACCAGAATTTTCATTGATATTTCCTTTCGGGAACAGTCGTAAAAAAGCTGTTCAAGTTCTTTTTTAATATATTATATCATAAAATCAATAAGAAGAAAAGGGGGTATTGATGATTTTTCGGCAGTTTTTCACAATATATTTACGGAGGTCATCACCATGACAGACAGCAATTACGAAAAATTGTTAAAAGCAGCCGGCGGAAAGCTGGGCGTAAGCTCCGACCAGCTAAGACAGACGCTGGAGAAAGGCGACATGAAAATGCTCGCTTCGGGGCTGTCGAAGTCCGACAGGGAAAAGCTTCGCGCCGTACTTGCGAATAAGGAGCTTATGGCAAAGCTGAAAAATGCTTCATCCCCCGAGGACATCATGAGATTGCTCGGCGGAAAATGACACTGTAACGGAGGCGGCGCATGGAAAATATTGAAGATATCCTCCGTGCGCTGGCGGAGGAACCCGAGGAAGAAACGCAGGGCGAACAGCCGCAGACCGATCAGGAAAGCAGTCAGGGCGGCGGCCTGTTCGATGGGCTGGACGCGGATATGCTGGTAAAGCTGATGGGCATGATGGAAAGCATGAACCGTCACGACGACAACGAGCGTTTTCTTCTGGCGCTGAAGCCGCTGCTGCGGGAGGAAAACCGCGCCAAAATAGACGCGGCTGTAAAATTCATGAAGCTTTTCGCGCTGCTGCCCGTGCTTAAAGAAAGCGGGCTGCTCGGCAGGCTGTTCTGATTCGGAGGTGGCGACATGGTATGGAGCACAACACAGTCCACGCTGTACGGCGGTGAGCCGCCCCGCGAGGACATCTCCTGTGAAGCTGTCCCGCAGGAAAGCCCCCGCACGGAATGCCCGCATGGTCATAATAATTCCCGCCCCATGCCGCAGCGCAGAAGCGACCCGCTTTCGTCATTGCTGCACGACAGGGACGCGCTGCTGATTTGTGCGGTGATATTCCTGCTGCTTAACGAAAAGGCGGACATGAAGCTGATATTAGCGCTTGTTTTTGTTCTTCTCGGGTGAAGTATGCGCGGCGAAAAGCGCCTCCAGCCCGTTGCGCGAGCGTACCCCCGTTTTCGCAAAAGCGCGTTTCAGGCAGCCTTTCACGCTGTCTATGCT
>CAVIFG010000250.1:0-2502 GCA_963641955.1 Escherichia coli | reverse complement strand
GTCTATGCTTATCGAAAGCTTTTGTGATATCTCCTCGTTTGAAAGCGACTGCGCCGCCAGCGAGGAAACCACATATTCCTTTTTTGTAAGTCCGAGCTGCTTTGCGGCGCTGATATCCACGGACGGCTGCGGCTTTGCGCGGCGCGGCGCAGGCGTTTTTCGGCGGATGTTCGTAAGTTTGTAGGTGAGGATGGTGTCCGAGCCGAGGATGAATTTCTCCGCCGCCCTGCACGCGCGCAGCACAACGGCGCTTTCGGGGGTGTTGTGCTGATAATACTCCCGCGTTTTGCGGCAGTGGACAAGCACCTCCGCGGCGGGCATATAAATGGATGTGCCCTCGATAACGCCGAGGGCCTTTTCGGCATACCGCGCGGCGGCTTCGTCGTTTCCGCTTATAAAGAGCGCTTCGGCGATGATTATATACAGCTGATGCCGCACGGTGCCGTTTCGCACCTCGTCGGTTATGGAGAAGTAGTATTTTTCGTTTTCAAGTATCTTGTCTACCATGCCGAGGGAAAGCCTGTACAGCGCCGATACCAGACAGTAGTACGGCGCGGCAAATCGGTTCAGCCTTATTTCCTCATCGTCCTTGCAGCAGGCGAAAAACGCGCTGTATTTTATGTTTCCACAGGTTATATCCAGCATGGCAAGGCTCATTTTTGCCATCATGTAAACTTCGTATTCCTCGGTTTTGTGCAGGATATCCGAAATAGAGCTTTCGATGTGCTCATACGTTTCGTATTCCCCCGAAAAGACCGCTATCTTGCCCAGCATAAGCAGTCCGATGAGCCGCGGCGCGTCGTTCGCCCTGCCGCTGCAAAGCTTCACCAGCTTAGAAGTCATGCTGTCTGCGAGGGCGAGATCCCCCGTAAAATAAGCCGACTCGGCGTTGTAGTAATCGAGAATGTATTCGCCGTGATTGAGTATCTCGCTATACATGGTGTGAAATCTGCCGAACTGTTCGCGCTCGGTTTTAAGGCTCAGCGCGTAGTTGTGGATAAGCCCGAAAAGCGACGGCACATACATATTCCATGTATAAAACGGCGAGGACAGCGAGCCTGTGCCGTCAAAATATTCATATGCCCGCTTTATGTGGTTGCCCATTCGTTCCACAAAAAAGAAGTCCTCATAGGTTCGGAGGGCATAGGCATACGAAAGCATCCTGCGGCGTTCTTTCACGTCGTATTCCGGAGATGCGGAGATATGTTCGATGGCGCGCTTGAAGTTGCCGCGCAGGTTGTCTTTTTCCGATGTCAGCATAAGCATGGCGAGCACGCGTAGGTATCGTGGGATAAGCGCCTTGTTGTCCAGCGGGCATTTTTCGATGAATTCTGTAAGCGTTTCCTTTGTGTCCAGCAGCTCGCGCAGCGAAATCGGCACGGAGACGGAACATTCCGCGGCGGCGTTATAATCCCCCGCAAGGAAAAATTCGCAGAATGCGTAATACCATCTCTGCTGTTTCAGATGCTGGCGCGCCGTGCATATTTTCAGCGCGCTCCTGACCTCCTGCGGAAGCGAGGAGATGTATCCCGATATGTAATCCTTTATGCAGGGATGAATCGCGAAGCTGCGCGTTTTGGCGTTAAATCTGCACAGCCCTGTACTTTTGCCCAGCGTGCGGAGAAATTGCAGGAAAAAATCCTCCCGGAAAGCGCCGCTCCCGAAGTAATCCGTAAGGCTCCCGAAGCTGCCGAGCGAATACAGATAATCGTCGCTTATGTTATCAATGGACGCGGCGCAGATGAACGCGCCCAGTTCTTCCCGCGTCATGGCGGCCTGCATATATTGCGCGGCAAGCTCCGTGACGCTGCCGCTTTCTGGCGCGATGCCGAGGGAAGCAAGCTTCAGACAGAGTTTAAGCCGTATCGCCTGCCCGTCGGCGAGCGCGGAAATTCTCTCGATATCATTGCATTCCACGGAGCAGTAGCGGAAATATTCCTCCACCTCGGACGGCGTGAATTTAAGGTCGCTTTCGGTTATGACAGAAATACCCAGCGCCTTTGCGGCGGCAATGTGCGTGTGGTTTGAGTTGTCGGAAATTATGACGAGCCGCGCGCCGCTGCTCTGAATAAACAGCTCCGCTGCGCGCAGGTTTTCGAGGAACGCCTCGGTGACATAGCGGCAGTCAACAACGATAACTATGTTGTCCGCATTTGCGAGGGCGGTTTCGTGCCTTAGCACCGTGAACTGATCATCCGTTTCGGGGGAGAATGCTTCATGCCCCAGCACAATGCGGCACACCTGCGAAAAGCAGTCGCTGACGCTTTTCGCACTGCGTATAAATCGGCAGGACAGGCCGTTTTTCCTCGAGCGGGAGATGAATTCCCTCACCATTGTGGTCTTTCCGCAGCCGACGGGGGCGGCAACTACGGTCGCCTTGTCGGTATAAATGCGTTCAAGCCTGGCATAAAGCCTTGGCGGAATGTATATTTTATCGGTAAGAGCATTGTTTTTCACAGCATTCGCCTCCCTTTGCCATAATTTTAGCATATTCGACTATGT
>CAVIFG010000249.1:0-3669 GCA_963641955.1 Escherichia coli | reverse complement strand
GTAGTACAGATGGATAAGGTGGTTGGAATTCGTTACATGGAACGCATAGGTGGTGTTGGGGGTGTCGAGCTTGAAAACTCGCTTTTTCTCGTCAAAAACTATCGGCATAGGGTACCTCTTTTTAATTATTTATTTATCCGCCGATTCGTAATCGGCTATGTAGCGGTTTGCGGTGGCGGAGATCTTTTCAAACTGGACATCTCCGCTGCCCATGGTGTCCTTGAAGAACTTGTACAGCTTTGCGTTGTACGGCACCGCGGCGGCTCTCCGCGCGACATATTCGTGCGTTGCGCTGAGCTCGGGGCGGGACATGACCTTTATCGCAAAGTTTATGAAGCGGCTCGTGTCCTTGAATTGCAGGAAGCTGCAGGCAGTGATTATGCTGGAATAAAGGTTCGGGGAGATTATCACCTTTCCGTCAAGCTCCGTGTCGCCGGAAAGCAGCGCTTCGAGCTGCTCGTCCGAGAGGGAATCCACCGCGCAGGTGCTTTCCATCATCTCGCTGTCGGGCATACGCTCGCATTTTTCAAGGACGTTGTGCGGGATAACGTTGTTGGTTACGTTTTTCTTGCGGACGGTGCCGAGCTTCTTTATAAGTACGTTGAACTGCTCGGGCTTGTATTCTGTCCTGCCCTCGAGCAGGCTCATCAGCATATCCCTCGGGAACATTTCCAGCGGGACTTTCACCGATGGGCTGCGGAAGCCTGTTATTCCCTCGCGGACGGGGGCGGGTTCTGCAGGCTGCTCTCCCTCCGCGGGCGGCGGGGCGGGCAGCGGCTCCTCGGTATATGGATCGGTTATTTTTTCAATGACCGCGCATTTGAACGGAATGCCCCTGTCCACGCAGGATACCGCGCCGTGGTGCCCCTTGAGAAGCACCGAGAACATTCCCGAAACATGATACGCTATGCCCTGACAGCGGCGGGATTTCACCGCTTCGTCGGTGGTCACCTTTGTTTTCGGCAGGAATTTCACGGGAGGGTCGCTAGGGATAAGGAAGCAGGGACGATACGTCCTTTCGGCGCCGATAACGCGGTTTTGCTCTGCGGTTGCGCGTACTTCGTGCGGGATGTTGTATGCTCCCCAGAAAAAAGCGCCGCTGCCGTCGGTGGGGTAGTAGTCCGAGGTGTACAGCGCGTAAATCCCGTCCTCGAGCAATGTCAGCAGGTCGTGCAGCCCCGCCTCAAGGGAATCCCCGCGGTTGAGCCGCGAGAAGCCGTCGGTAAGGGCGTCGCGTATTTTAAGGTCTGCGCCCTCGAATCCAGGGCAGAGGGATACAAGCTTATCGCAGCGGCTGCTTCCGTTGCTCGGGCAGGTGAGCCGCACGACGGGGTCGTTTCCCATAAAAAACAGCCTTGTTACCGAGGACTGATCGGAGCTCATCGCAAGGTGGCCCGCGGAGCAGGTGCCGATCACCGCCGCGCCGTCGGTGACGGAAACCAGCGTTACGCTGCCGTCGGCGGTTTCAATTTTTTCGCTTTTGATAACACCCACGTTTTTCTCCTTATCTCTGTTCAAGTCTCAGCGCGAGGATATCCGCAGCGCCGCCGGCGAACTTCTTTCCGAACGCCTTTTTCGGGATGAATGCGATCGGGACGCCGTTTTTGTAGATCATGAACAGCTTGTCGGTTTCGATGAAATAGTCCGCTTCCTCCCACGGGACAAGGTCGCGGCCCTGATATGTGCTGCTTTCGCAGGCGGCAAATCCGAATTTGCTCACCACAAAGGTTATCATTTCGTCTGCGGCGGGGTCGCATTCGGCGATACGCTTGTATTTTGCCTTGGCGACGGAGTGACAGATTATATACACAAGCAGCGTTATGATACCGCCGCTCGCCGCGGAGATCGGGATAAAATACAGCAGGTTGTCGCGGTTGACGCCCACGAAGAAATGAAGCAGCCCGAACGTCACCAGCATGATAAGCAGCGCGATGAGCCACAGCAGCTTTACAAGCTTTATATTCATCAGCGAAATGAACGCGTTGGCGGTGTCGTTGCCGTCTATCTCGCACTCGCCGATGTATGCGTCGCTGCCGGGGGAGAACTCCTTGTACAGCGATTTCAGCGGGAGTATGCGCTTTTCGTGTATGTATTCAAAGTGATATTTTTTCTGGGCGCACTCTATCAGCGCCACGGCGCGCAGGAACTCATCCGGAGCGGAAAAGAGCCTGCTCGGGATATTATACACCGAGTTTTCGGCGGCGATGGTTATTCCCTCGCGCGAAACGCTTACGCTGTGCGCCATGTCCCAGCTGTATACCGCGGGGCAGTCCGCGCCGAACGAATATGCCGAAAATACTCTGCCGATGATGTATGTTATGCCCGAATTTTCGTCGGTGACGGAAACGGGCTTCAGATCGCAGAAAGCCATTGCTGCATCTCCTTCAGAATATACTTTAAACCATTATACCATAATTATATAAAAAAATAAAGAGGTAAAATGAATTTTTTACTCCGAAATGCTTTCAAGATTTATGTCGCAAACGCGGCACAGACCCTCCGCTTCCTCGAACATCAGGCTAAGCTCCTGACCGCCTGAGCGGGCGGTCATAACGGCGCCCTGTTCGGTGAAATCATACCCGTTCTGATACAGCATTCCTGCGGCGAGCAGCCTGTGGTCGCAGTAGAAGCGGCTGATAACATCAACATAGACTTTCATCAGTTCGTTCAGCGGGAGCGGGCTGAAAACCTCTTCGGGGAGATCTTCTATCTGCACGAAGATGGAGAGATCGTCATCGATGGGGCAGCCGTAATAGCATACGTTCTTGTCCGATGCGCATATGCTGACCATCGCGAGGTTGTGACCCGTGTGAATTTCGTCAAGCATGAACTTTGCCGCGGTGAATTCGGGCACATCTGCGAGGGTGCGCTTTGCGCGGCGGGAGGGCGCGATGAACATTTCGGGGAGATTGCTCTCGGTGTTCGCCCAACCCCAGAGCCATGTGCCCTCGCGGGTGTTCTCGCTGCCGAGGATGCCGCAGGGGAAAGCTCTGTCGCCGAAAGTTATCGTGCGGGCGCGGACGTCGACGTTCCAGTTCCTGTCGCCGATAACAAGCGCGCCCATGGCGTTCTGCCATGCATATGCCGAGCCTACCGAAAGGGACAGCAGGCTGAAAAAGTCGCTTTTGTCGAAATCAATGGGGGTGTTGAGTATGTTTCTTTTTTTCATGTCTGTTCTCCGAAGTTTATATTCTGACCGAACCTGCGCAGGATATCCCGCAGAAGCAGGCGGTCGATCTGGTATACTTTTGTTTTTCCTGCGGGGAGGTCGTCGCGGCGCAGCTCGAAGCGCATATACACCTCGGAATAATCCTCCTCGAAATACAGCGTGCAGAGCAGGTAGCGGTTCTTGGTGGCGTAATAATTCACAGGGTTCAGCTTCAGTACGCTGCGCACGTCGGCGTCGAGCATCTGCTCCAGCTCCGCGGGAGCCATTGGTTCAAACTGTACCTTTTTGTTTATCGCCATTTCTTCGGCGCGCTTTTCCTCGGGGCTTTTGGTGAGCTTCGGCTTTTTTCCGAATAATCTGAACATATGTACCTCTCCTTTCGCATATTCTCATTGTATCATATTTGAACAGATAATTCAACAGAGTATATTGAAAAACCTTGTCCTTTCCGCGTAGCGTATTGGTTTTCGCTTCCTTTTGACACAAAAGGAAGCGGGGGT
>CAVIFG010000248.1:0-3722 GCA_963641955.1 Escherichia coli | reverse complement strand
CTCGGCTACACAAAGAATATGCTCGCGCCGATGGTAGGCTTCACCACGGCGGCGAACGGAATTTTCGCGGCGCTTATCATCGCAGCATTCGCGTTTACGGGGCAGGGCGTTACGAACGACTTTATCCTCAACCTGTTTTTCTATGTGATAATAACCTCCGTGCTCACCGTAACACTCATGAAGGTGGCATATGCGGGTGAATCGCAGATGATAGTTGACGACGCGCTGAACAGAGTTTATGAGATACTCGAGTCGGATACTCTTCCCGATTCCGACAAGGACTGCGCCCCCGCGGACGCTTCCATAAAGCTTGAGAACGTTGTTTTCGCTTATGATAAGTCCGAAACCAACGCCATCGACGGCATCGACCTTACCGTTAAGGCAGGGGAGCATATCGCGCTTGTAGGTCCCTCCGGCGGAGGAAAGACCACCCTCGCTTCGCTCATCGCGCGATTCTGGGATGTCAAGAGCGGCGCGATAAAGATAGGCGGCACGGATGTAAGGGATATCCCGTCGGATAAGCTTATGCAGTATGTTTCGTATGTATTTCAGGACAGCAAGCTGCTGAAAATGAGCATTCTCGACAACGTAAGAATGGGACGTCCCGACGCCACGGATGAAGAAGTCATGCAGGCGTTAAAGGACGCGCAGTGCATGGATATCATCGAGAAATTCCCCGACGGCGTTAATACGATGATAGGCTCCAAGGGCATATACGTTTCCGGCGGCGAGTGCCAGCGCCTTTCCATCGCGAGGGCATTTCTGAAGAACGCCCCCGTGCTTATCCTCGACGAGGCGACAGCCTTTGCAGACCCAGATAACGAGCGCCTTGTGCAGCAGGCATTCGAGAAGCTTTCCAAGGATAAAACGGTAATCATGATAGCGCACAGGCTTTCCACCGTTACAAATGCCGACTGCATTTACGTCCTTTCCGACGGAAAGATAGCGGAGAGCGGCACGCACAGCGAGCTTATTTCCGAGAACGGCATCTACAGCCGTATGTGGAACGAATATAACAGATCTGTCAGCTGGCAGGTCGGAAAGGCAGGCGTGCAGTAATGAAACTTACAGAAAAATTAAAGCATAAATACGCGCTTTCGGACAACGGCGCAAAGGGCATGATCCGCGCGTTTGTCGCGGTCACGGTGGCAAACCTTGTTCTTATGCTGCCCGTGGGACTGCTTTATATGCTGTCCTCCTACCTCCTCGACGGAGATCTCCCGAGGGATAAATTCGTATTCTTCATCATCGCGATAGTCGTGGTGCTTGCGCTTATCGCAGTTTCCGCGGTGTTCCAGTACAGGGCTACGTTCCTTTCGACCTATATCGAAAGCGGCGTAAGGCGCAGGACCCTCGCCGAAAAGCTCAGAAAAATACCGCTTTCGTTCTTCGGCAAGAAAGACCTTTCCGACCTCACAAACACCATCATGAGCGACTGCGCGATGATAGAAACCGCGTCCTCTCACTGGATACCCGAGCTTGTAGGCGCGCTTATCTCCACAACGATAGTTGTAATCAGCCTGTTCTTCTTCAACTGGAAGATGGCGCTGGCGGCGGTGTGGGTAATGCCCGTTGCGCTTATCATTGTGCTCAGCTCAAGAAGCGTCATGACAAAGGTTCACGAAAAGACCATGCAGTACAAGCTGGACTGCCTTGACGGAATACAGGAAGGCCTTGAAACCCTCCGCGACCTCCGCTCCTACAACATGACCGAGGTTTATCAGGAGGGGCTCAACAAGAAAATAAAGGCTGTCGAGAAGCACGCCATCGTTGCGGAATTTGCGAATGCGGCGTTCGTTTGCTCGGCGCAGATGATACTGAAGCTTGGCATGGGCACGGTCGCAGTTGTGGGCAGCGCGCTGCTTATCAAGGGCGAGATAGACGTGCTTACATTCTTCATGTTCCTGCTGGTGGTAACGAGAATGTACGAGCCGCTTCAGATAGCGCTGCAAAATCTCGCGGCGATAATCAGCATCGACGTTACCTGCAAGCGCATGGATGAGATACTCTCCCACGACGAGCAGACAGGCCGCGAAACCCTCGACAACAAGGGCTACGACATCAACTTCGACCATGTTGCTTTCTCCTACAAGGACGGCGAGCAGGTGCTTTCGGACGTAAGCTTCACCGCAAAGCAGGGCGAGGTCACGGCGCTTATCGGTCCCTCCGGCGGAGGAAAGACCACTGTTTCGCGCCTTGCGGCGAGATTCTGGGATAACGACAAGGGCACCATCACCGTCGGCGGCATGAATGTTTCGGAGATAGACCCCGAGAAGCTGCTTTCGCTGTATTCGATAGTATTCCAGGATGTAACGCTGTTCAATAACACCGTAATGGAAAACATCCGCATAGGCAAAAAGGACGCCACCGACGAGGAAGTAATGGCGGCGGCAAAGCTTGCCCACTGCGAGGAGTTCGTCGAGAAAATGCCCGAAAAGTGGAACAGCATGATAGGCGAGAACGGCTCCGAGCTTTCCGGCGGCGAGCGCCAGCGTATTTCCATCGCGAGGGCGTTCCTCAAGGACGCGCCGATAATCCTTATGGACGAAGCGACGGCTTCCCTTGACGTAGACAACGAATCGCTGATACAGGAATCCATCTCCAAGCTTATCCGCAACAAGACCGTGCTTATAATCGCGCACAGAATGAGAACGGTAGACGGCGTCGACAAGATAGTTGTACTTAAAGACGGCACCGTTGCCGAAACCGGCAGCCCTGCGGAGCTGAAGCAGGCAGGCGGAATTTACAAGCACATGGCGGATATGCAGCTCTGCTCCGAGCAGTGGAAGTATTAATACGGAGGAAAGCAAATGAGCGAAAAAATAACCCTCTCGGGTGTGACTGAAACAATGCTCCAGACGATATACGCCCGCGCAAAGGAAACCAAAAGGCGCGGCGCCATCACCGATAAAAAGGCGGTGGAGATCGTCGGGAAGCTGGATTATGATTTCTCCCTTGCCGACAAGGATTCGGCAATGCACGACGGCGTTATAGCCCGCACGATAGTGCTTGACAGGCTGGCGAAGAAGTACCTTGCGGAGCATCGCGGCGCGGTGGTGGTGAATATAGCCTGCGGGCTTGACACCCGCTGCTACCGCATGAAAGGCTATTCCCACTGGTACAACCTCGACCTCCCCGAAACGATAGCCGTGCGCAAAAGCATACTTCCTCCCACGGAAAAGATAACGCAGATAGCAATGTCCGCCATGGATGACTGGAGCGAAGAGGTCGCGGAGCGCGGCGTCCCTGCGCTGGTTATTATCGAGGGACTTACGATGTACCTTTCCGCGGTGGATGTTCAGCGGATTTTCGCTGTTATTTCGGAGCGGTTCGAGAACGTGCAGGTGCTGGTCGAGATAATGAACCCCATGGTAGTAAAGCGCATAAAGGAAAAGTCCATCGAGGGCAGCAAGGCGAAATTTACATGGGGCGTGAAGAACGGCAGGCAGCTTGCGGAGCTTATCCCCGAATTCAATTTCGTGGAGGATCACAGCCTTACCGAGGGCATGGCGGCGTTCATGCCGATATACAAGGTGCTGGGTAAGATACCGCTGGTAAGCAATATATCGAACAAGATCGTCGTTCTGGAAAAGAAATAAAAATAAGGCTCGGGAGCATTTGTTCCCGAGCCTTTAAGTCTGTCGAAAAAGTCCAAACGGCAGAAAATTTGCAATAGACTGTGGGGGGAAAACTCTTGTTTTCCCCCCACACCCCCTTTAGCG
>CAVIFG010000247.1:0-3723 GCA_963641955.1 Escherichia coli | reverse complement strand
CTTGGGGGAGGTAGGAAACGTAGTTTCCTCCTCCACCAACGGTGCTCCACTCGCATTTGTGCGAAAAGAAATTTATTAAATCGTTTAAACCAACAACGCGGAGCGTATTAATTATATCCCCAGCGGTGAGCGTAAACAAATTTGCAATTAAAAAGCACCCTAGCGGGGCTGCCGCCCCCCTCACTGACGTTCGGGGGAACGTCATCCCCGCGCGCCTTGACGGCGCCTATGCTTGGCGGCGCAAAATATCACTTTGCAATCAAAAACAGAAAGGCAGGTGCCCTATGGATAACTTCGTTCACCTGAACGTACACACAGAATATAGCCTGCTGGAGGGCGCCTGCCGCCTGCCCGCCCTCGCGGAAGCGGCGCATACCCTCGGCCAGCCTGCCGTTGCCATCACGGACAGCGGCGTGCTCTACGGCGCCGTGGATTTCTACGAGGAATGCCGAAAGCGCGGCGTTAAGCCGATAATCGGCTGCGAAATCTACGTCGCCGAGGGCAGCCGGCTCGACCGCCGCCGCGGCGAATCCCCCTCCCGCCTGACCCTGCTGTGCATGGACAGCGACGGCTATAAAAACCTCTGCCGCCTTATCACAGACGCGTCCGTGACGGGCTTCAACGACGTCCCCCGCTGCGACGAGGAAACCCTCCGCCGTTACAGCGGCGGTCTTATCGCTCTTTCGGGCTTCCCCGACGGCGAAATTGCCCGCCTGCTCTCCCGCAGGGAAACGGAAGCCGCAGCGCGTGCCGCCGAGAAATTCTCGCGGATGTTCCCCGACAGATTTTACATCGAAATTCAAAACCACGGCACCGATACCGAGCAGGCTCTCTGCGCCCGCGCCCGTGCGCTCGCGCTTGAAACGGGGCTGCCGCTCTGCCCGACAAACGATGTGCATTACATCGCCCGCGCCGACAGCCGCACACAGCGCGTGCTGTCCTGCATAGGAAAAAATAAGCTTCTCTCCGACCACGACCCCTCTGCCCTGCCCACCGAGGAATACTATTTCAAATCCCGCGAGGAAATGCGCCGTTACTTCTCCGACGCCGAGCTTGACAACACCCTCGCCATCGCGGAGCGCTGCAATGTTGAGTTTGAATTCGGCGTGACCAAGCTGCCGCTGTTCACCGCCGAGGGCGTTTCGGATAACGCCGCATATTTCCGCAGGCTTTGCCGAAAAGGCGCGGAAAAGCGCTACGGCAACATCACCGAGGAGATAAATTCGCGGCTGTCGTATGAGCTGGATATCATCGAAAAAATGGGCTTTGTGGATTACTTCCTTATCGTGTGGGATTTCATACGATTTGCCCGCTCGCAGGATATCCCTGTCGGCCCCGGGCGAGGAAGCGGCGCGGGAAGCCTCTGTGCCTACTGCATGGGTATCACCGACATCGACCCGCTGCGCTTTAATCTGCTGTTTGAGCGTTTTCTTAACCCCGAGCGCGTTTCCATGCCCGATTTTGATATTGATTTCTGCAACGAGCGCCGTCAGGAGGTCATTGAATACGTCCGCAGGAAATACGGCGCCGACCATGTTGCGCAGATAGTTGCATTCGATACGCTGAAAGCCCGCGCCGCCCTCCGCGACGCCGCCCGTGTCATGGGCGTTTCATACAACACCGCGGACGCTGCGCTGCGCTCCCTGCGCGGCTTCGACCCGTCCCTAGCGAAAGAGGCATCCGAGGGCGAGCTTGCAAAGCTCTGCCAGAGTGACCCCGAGGTGCGCTCCCTTGTGGAAACCGCCTGCGCCATCGAGGGTATGCCCCGCCACACCACCATCCACGCCGCGGGTATAGTCATCACCCGCGAACCCGTCACGGAATACGTCCCGCTGAAGCAGGACGACGGCGAGGTAGTTACGCAATATACAATGGGAATACTCGAGCGCCTTGGTCTGCTGAAGATGGATTTTCTTGGATTAAGGAACCTCACGCTTATAAAAAAGACCTGCGACCTAATCCGCTCTGAGCACCCCGATTTCGACCGAAAGTCCCTTGATAAACCCGACAAGGCGGTTTTCGATATGCTCGGAAACGGCGGCACCTGCGGCGTGTTCCAGTTTGAATCCGCGGGAATGACCTCCGTGCTGAAAAGGCTCAAGCCCGAATCCGTCGAGGACCTCACCGCCGCGCTGGCGCTGTACCGCCCCGGCCCGATGTCCTCCATCCCGACCTATATCGAAAACAAGCATAAGCGCCCCGAGGACATACAATACAAGCACCCACTCCTCCGCGACATCCTTTCCGTGACCTACGGCTGCATAGTTTATCAGGAGCAGGTAATGCAGATATGCCGCGTGATGGGCGGGTATTCCTACGGCCGCGCGGATTTAGTACGCCGCGCGATGGCAAAGAAAAAGCACGACGTAATGGAAAAAGAACGCGGCGCGTTCATATACGGCACCGAATCCAACTGCGGCGCAGTTGCGAACGGCGTTCCCGCGGAGGTCGCGAACGAGGTTTTCGACGAGATGGCGGCGTTCGCTTCCTATGCGTTCAACAAATCCCACGCCGCCGCGTATGCCGTGGTGGCATACCGCACGGCATTCCTGCGGAAAAACTATTACCTTGAATATATGTCCTGCCTTATGACCGGCGTTATCGACTACACCGACAAACTCGCCGAATATATCGCGGACCTCGCCGACAACGGCGTGAAAGTCCTGCCGCCGAACATAAACCGCAGCATGGCGGGATTTTCTATCGAAAACGGCGCGGTGCGCTTCGGGCTTCTCGCCGTAAGAAATCTCGGCAGAAGCGCCATCGAAAACATCATCGCCGAGCGTAACGAGGGCGGAGAGTTCACCTCTGTGCTGGATTTTGCGGAGCGAATGGCGGGCCGCGACAACAACCGCCGCATAATGGACGCGCTGATACGCTGCGGCGCATTTGATATCTTCCCCGAAAACCGCCGCGAGCTTTTGCAGAACTACGACGCGATGCTCGCCTACGCCGCCGATGAATATTCCCGAAAGGAAAGCGGCCAGCTAGATCTCTTCGGGGACGAACCCGCGAACACGTTCGTGCTCCACAAAACAAAGGAAGTCGAGCCGATAGACAAGCTGCGCATGGAAAAGGAAGCGGTAGGGTTCTATCTTTCGGGACACCCCGCCGATCTGTACCTTGCAAACGCCGACGCTGACTGCCTTTTCATCGCCGACGCGCACGCGGAGCGCGGCAGGACGATATCCGTAACCGCCCTGCTGACTTCGTTCAGGACGCACACCACAAAAAGCGGATCGCTGATGGCATTCGCCATGCTTGAGGATGCAACGGGCAGCATGGAAGCCGTGATATTCCCCGATATTTATATGAAAATGGAACGCCCGTCCGAGGGGATGGTGTATTCCGTGCGGGGAAAGATAAACGAAAAGGACGGCAGAACCAGCTTCGTCTGCGAAAAAATGACCCGCTCCGATTCCCTGCCAGAGCACCCCGTAAAGACGCTGTATGTAAGGTTCTCCGACAGGAATGACCCAAACATCGGAAAGGTCATGGCGGTGCTTGCGAAATACAAGGGCGTGTCCCCCGCGAGGGCGTGCTTCGACGCAGGCAGAGAAGTTCGGAAGATAAACGGGCTTAACGGCGTAAGGATATGCCCCGCGCTTACAAGAGAGCTGGAAAGGCTCTGCGGGGCGGACAGATTTTCGGTGAAATGACCGCCGAACAGTACTGCGGGACAAAAAATTTGTACGCATGGCACTAATTAAATAAAGTTAATTG
>CAVIFG010000246.1:0-3729 GCA_963641955.1 Escherichia coli | reverse complement strand
AAAAGCGCTAAAGGGGGTACGGGGGGAAAACAAGAGTTTTCCCCCCGAGGTGCATGGTAAATTTTAATGTACATCCCCTTCCCAACAGCCCGGTGGGCTGTTGGGAAAAGAGCACTGTCGGACGTGAGGGCATAGTGCTGAACTGCCGCGTTATAGGCGCATTCGGGGGCGCTGCTTCAAAAACAGCCCCATGCGCCCGATAAATCCCCATCATCATAACATATTTCAGCAATGACCCGTCCGACAAGAAAAATCCCCGCCACACAAAAAAGGGGGCAACCGCCCCCAATCACTATATACCTCTCCACGAAAAACATCAGTTCTCCGCCGTCCGAATTCTCTCCACCTTGACCTGCGGGTCGAAAACCCCGTTCTCGTCATAGTCCACCGTAACGGTCATGCCGAAAACCGCGTCCTTGACCCCCGTGAAATCCATCACGCTCACCGCGTTGACATCATATGTGTACGCCAGCGTCACCGCCGCGGGAAGCTCCCCCGTCTGCGTGAATACTATCCGAAAACTGTCACAGTCCCTGAACGCAAACGAAGCCGCCTTGTCGCCGTCCGTTATGATAGGATCTACCACCTTCTCGCGCTCGATGAACGCGGGTTCCCCCGTGCTCTCCTCCGCAGGATATACGTTCTGCGCCGCAAGTATCGTCCCGTTCGCTACGCCCAGCGTAAGCCCCAGATCCTTATACCGGAAATCCGGCGAAACAGGCTGCCCCTGCTCGTCTATCCCGTTGTATACGCTCCCCGAAAGCACAAACGTGTTCGCGTCCGCCTGCTCCACGCTCACCGTGAAAACAGGCGCGTATATTATGTTCTGATATGTCGCGAGTATCTGCGTCAGCTCCTCCTCGGATACCGCCGCGCTGTCCGAGTTGTTCATCGCAAGCACTATCTCCGACAGCGTTTCGTCCGCGCTGAGGTCAGTGGTGTATATCCTCGTGACATACGCCCCGTTGGATGTGTCCGCCTTGATATCCCCGCAATACACCATGTCGTGCGCGTTAAGCATAAGGAAAAGATATGCCCCCAGCGCCCCCATGAGCAGCACTACAAGTATTATTCCAACAACAAATTTCATAGCCGCTCCTTAAATGCAGTAAAGATTAGTGTCCCAGTCGGGTATGTACGGATGGTGCCGCAGATATATCCTGTACTTCCTGTTCAGCGAGTTTATCAGCAGCGGTATCTCGAACATATCCTCGTTCCTGTGATACACCGCTACGTTAAGCTTCGGCTTATAACGCGCTATGGTTTCCGCCGTGCCGTTGAGAGCGCGCTTCTCGCTGCCCTCCACGTCGTACTTTATGTAGGTAGCTTCTCCGCCCCGCAGCATCGTGTCCGGCTTCATCATCTTCACCTCGCGGAAGCGCGCGGGATTAAGCGGCTTATCCTCCGCCGCTGGCACAGCCTTGCTGCTCCTGCCCGCCCGCAGGCTAAAAGTCACCGAGGTATCCTCGTCCCATGCGCCGCAGTTGTACGCTTCCAGCAGCTCCGACCCTATCATGTACAGCCGCCTTTTGAGCTTGCGGTAGTTCTTCGCGTCCGGCTCCATCGCGTAAAGCTTCTTAAACTGCATATCCGTTTCGTTCAGAAATTCCACCAGCGTATCGCCGTTGTACGCGCCGAGGTCAACGTACGTTTCCTCCGTGCCTATTTCAAGCAGGTCGAACTTCTCCTCCGCGGGGGATTCCGCCGCCGCGAGATACTCCAGCCTGCCGCTCAGCTTGTAGCGTATTATGTTCTCGAAAACCTCCCGCGACTTTTCGTCCGCAAGAAGCTTGTATGCCTTCTCCAGTTCCCCGCGATGCTCCCGCAGGAATTCCATATCAAACAGCCCGTCCCCGACCACGGGAACATTTGGCGCGTAAAGCTCGTGCCGCTCCGCAATGGCGCGGATGTGCCCCATAACATCGGGAAGCTGCGAGCCGAAGCAGACAAGTATTATAAAATCATCGCCGTAAAGCTCCTCTATCTCGGACAGCTTCTTAACGCGATAGCCAAGGAAGCTGTGACCGCGAACGAACTCGTCGCTCGCCATGATGTCCGCAGTTTCGACGCCTATCCCGTCCAGCACGGACTTTATCTTCTCCGCGCCGTCCCCCATGCCGTAAAGGATGATCTTCTTATCCGTCTGCCGCAGGTAGTCCCAGAGGCAGCTTTCTATCTCGTCCGCAAAAAAAGCCATTTAAATTCCTCGCTGAAAATTATCGCACGCCGCAGCGTGTTTTTTACCCGAATGCCCGTATCAGAGCATCTTTATGCGCTCGCTCTCCTTAACGCAGGCAAGGAACGCGTCGGAAACCGCCGCTTTGTCCAGCATATACCGCTCCGCGATCTCGTCGAAGCTTTCCCAGTCGCCGTGGATATAAAACTCCGCCATCTCGAAAACATCGCTGTATATGCCGCCCCTGCGCAGCAGCCCGTTCTTTATGTTGTTCGTCAGCGGGAACTCCTCCAGCGCCTGCGCCAAAGCCCTCTCCCCGCCGTATACTACCATCGAAAGCAGACCCATCAGATAGTACGAGTCGCTCTCCCTCGCCGCGTCGGGAATAAGCAGCGCAATGCGCTTGCAGAACTTCGCGGTCAGCACCGAAAGGCGCATGAGTTCCACGTTGTCGTTTCTAGTCACCCTCTGCATTCCCATCAGATAGACCCACTCGCGCAGGTAGTCCAGCCCGAGAATGACCAGCGCCTGACTTATCGTGCTTACCCTGTTCCTAACGCCGAAATAAACCGAGTTTATCAGCCTTAAAAGCCGCTGGCACATCGCCGTATCGCGGGAGATGACCTCAACTATGTCGCTTATCTCCGGCTCGGGGGATGAAACGAGCTGCATTATCTGCATGAAGTTCATCGGCAGCGGCGTAATGCTGTTTTTGGACATTATCGTCGGCTTTGCAAAATAGTACCCCTGCGTAAATGTGCAGCCAAGGCGCTTTGCATATTCGTATTCGCTGCGGTTCTCGATCTTTTCCGCAAGCATTATCTTGTTGCAGTAACGGCAGACGTAGGCGGTTTCCTCTATGGAGCGCTGCGGCGTCCTGAAGTCTATCTTAACGATGTCGCCGAGCTGAAACAGCTCGCTGTAGCTGCTGTCGTATTCGAAGTCGTCCAGCGCGAGGGTGTAGCCGCGTTCCTTAAGGTCGCGGCAGGCGTCGATGGTATCCTGATCCATCATCTGATTTTCGAGCACCTCTACAACGAGGATATCCGGGGATATCATCTTGGGTATCCCGCGCTTGAGGAGATTTCCGGTGAAGTTGATAAACGCCTTGCTCTTGCCGATGATATCGCGCACATCCAGCCCGAAGAACGCGTTTGTAACGACATCCGCCGTGGATTCATCGCCGTTTACTCCGGTGTAGCTGTTCTGACTGCCGTTGCTGCGATAAAGCAGTTCGTATGCGTAGACATTGTTCTCGGTATCAAAAATAGGCTGTCTTGCCATGTAAACATCCATTTACAGCGCGCCCCCTCATTCATAATTAATTATATTATACTATATATCAATGAATTTTTCAAGAACTTTTGCAAAGCGGCTATTAATTTTGTTTAAATCCGCTAAAGAAGCCGCGCGGCATTTCACACATGACAAAACAGGACAGTTTCATCTAAATTGCCGCGCAGCGAATTGGTTTTCGCATTCCTCGGGTTTTGCTGGCGCAAAACGCTCACATTTTCATTTCGCGGACAGCCGTCCGCGATTTTGCTTTGCAA
>CAVIFG010000245.1:2158-3730 GCA_963641955.1 Escherichia coli | reverse complement strand
GAATACAGCCTTGTTAGGAACGCTCCCGAGCGGTCCTTTGCGATGGTAAGGCAGGTGAACAGCATAACGAACGTCAGCCCGAATACTGCGATACCTCCCGCGAGGTTGTCTATGCGGAAAATCGTCATGTTAGCCTCGGGGGGGATGCTCTCGTTCACAAGCGTCATTATCACAAGCATCACCAGCGGAAAACCAAGGCAGAATATGTAGCTTAGCGGGTCGCGGACGACTTCCTTGAAATTTCTTGAAGCGAATGCGGTTATCCTGTTCATGCCTGCGCCCCCTTTGCTCTGTGCTCTGCGATGCGGACAAAGGCGTTTTCCAGCCCCTTTTCTCCCGTGAGGGCTTCAAGTTCCGCGAGAGTTCCCAGCGCCGCGAGTTTTCCGTCTATCATGATTGCGATGCGGTCGGAAAGCTGCTCCGCCTCCTCCATATAGTGCGTGGTGAGGATAACGGTTATCCTGCCTTTCAGCCCCTCGAGCACGCTCCACAGTTCACGTCGCGCTAGTACGTCCAGCCCCAGTGTGGGTTCATCGAGAAACAGCACTTTCGGTTCTGTTATCAGCGCCATTGCGATGGACAGCCTGCGCTTCCATCCTCCCGAAAGGACGGCGGCATAGCTGTTTTCGTATTCCTCCAGCCCGAACAAGCGTATCATCTCGGCGGTTTTGTCCTGCGTTTTCGCCTTGCCGAAGCCGTAAATCCCGCACATCATTTCAAGGTTCTCGCGGACGGTCAGCTTTTCCGCAACGGCGGTGTCCTGCGGGGATACCGCGGCGAGCCTTTTCACCGCCGCACTGTCGCCTTGGCAGCTGTGCCCCATTATAAAGCACTCCCCCGAAGTCGGGGCGGCAATGCAGGTCAGCATACGCACGGTAGTGGTTTTTCCCGCGCCGTTTACGCCCAGCAGCGCGAAAAATTCGCCCTCGTTCACCGAGAGGTCCAGCCCGTCCACCGCGGTCTTGTTCTTGTATTTTTTCGTCAGTTTGCGAGTTTCCGCTGCTGTCATGTTTCCTCCGTTTCTGCGGCGTCAGCCGCCGAGGGACTCTCCTATCTTGACCATGGCGATACCCTTGTCCTCATCCCCGAGGACGAGAAGCATATCCCCCGCCTCCAGCCCGAAAATGCTGCGGCATTTTTTCGGAAGCGTTATCTGTCCCTTGTCGTTCAGCTTTGCAACGCCGAACATATGTTTCTTCCCCTCGCTGGTGCCGACCGCGGCGGTTACGTTGCGCACGAGGGAATCGATCGTAACGCCGTAGAGGTCTGCAAGGGAGATTATGTTGTCGATATCCGGGAGGGTTTCTCCCTTTTCCCACTTTGCCACCGCCTGCCGCGAAACGCCTATTTTTTCGGCAAGCTGTTCCTGTGTAAGTCCGCTCTGCGTGCGGTACAGCCTGAGATTGTTATGGTCCATGTTATCTCCTCCGTATGTCCGTATTATAGCAAAAACTCCGAATGAAATCAACCAATCGGAGTTTACGCAGATGTTATTTTCAGTTTACATTTTACGATTTTTCTTCCGCGAGAAGAATGGGGTAGCCGTTGATATAGGGCTTTACCATATTGGGG
>CAVIFG010000245.1:0-2148 GCA_963641955.1 Escherichia coli | reverse complement strand
ATATTGGGGTGTTCGGCGGCGGTTTTGAACAGCAGCTCGGCAAATCCGTCCTGCCGAACGAAGTCGCAAAGCTCCTTCACGGAAATCTCCGAAACGCTCGGACAGACGGGCGATACAGTTATAACGCGCCTGCCGCAGAAGTCGTTCACGCGGAACGGCCATATGCTGCAGTCAAACGGCTTCAGCTCCCCGAGAACGCACCCGTGCTCCGAAGCGGCGGGGCAGTATATCACCTTGTCCCCGTCGAAGCTCATATCAAAAACGTATTCATCCCCGCGGGGGACAAGACGGAACCCGAATTTTTCCTCTATCTTGTCCTTTATTTCGGAGAAAACAAGCGGTATCTCCCACTTGTCGTCGTCTACGAACCCGCAGCATATCCTGCATTTTGCGCAGGAAGCAGGGGAAAGTATCTTTTTCAGCATGATATCATCTCCGTTATCTCCTCCGAGGACATCCGCGCTATCTGCCACAGGCAGACGGAAGCGGCGGTGCCGCAGGGGGAGTACAGCTCTCTGAATTTTTCCATGGCGCGCTTGTCTTTCATATCGATTCCGTACAGCAGCGATATGCCCTTGCGTATGCCGTAGTCCGAAAGGCTCAGAACATCGCGCCTGCCAAGGCAGAATATCAGCGTCATTTCCGCCGTCCAGACGCCGATTCCGCGCACCTGCGTCAGCGCGTCGGTGAGTTCCTTGTCGGTCATGCCTGCGGCTTTTTCGGCGGAAAGCGCCCCCGAGCGGAAAAGCTCGGCGCAGGCGGCGATGCAGTCCGCCTTGTTCTGCGAAAGCCCGCAGGCACGCAGCTCCTCGGCATTTCCGACGGTTTCGGGGGTTATCTCGCCGAAGCGCTCGGAAAGCTTTGCCCGCAGCGTAAGGCACGCCTTGGTGGAAAGCTGCTGGTCTACTATATTATAACACAGACCTGCGAAAAAATCGTCGTGGAGTTTACGCTCCTCCGCGCCGTATTTTCCTATGAACGCCGCGAGCCGTTCGTCGCGGGCGGAAAGATATTTCAGTTCTTCATCCGTGCAGCGGAAAGTTTTCATCAGTCACCTATAAATACCTGCGTCCAGTAGGGCACGCCGCCCACCTTGTAATATCCTATTCCTATGTATTTCAGGTCGGGGTCGAGGATGTTCTTTCTGTGGGCGTAGTCGTTCAGCCATGATTGCAGAGCCATCTTTGCGGTGGGGTAGTAGTACGCGATGTTTTCCGCGCGGTCGTTGCGCTTTAATCCCGCTGCGGAGAGCAGGGTGTACCATCTTGTGCCGTCGGGGCGGGTGTGCGAGAAGTAGGAAGAGCACTCCGCCGCGCGCTGCTGCGCTATCTCGTCAAGCTCCGGGATGGTGGACAGCGGCGCAAGGCCGTATTCCGCGCGCAGTTCGTTCACCGCTTCGAAAAGCGCCTGCCTGTGCGGTTCGTCGTATGCGTCGGAGCAGATGGTGTACTTTCGGGTTATCACGTTGCTGCGGGCGTGGTTCTCACCGAACGCCGCGAATTTCAGCGTGGTGTCCTCGGTTATCTGTATCGCTTTTGTGTACTTTGTGGAATCCTTCGTGGGGGTGGTGCCGTCGGTGGTGTAGTATATCTCGGCGGTTTCGTCGGTGCAGGAAAGCTTCACCTTGAACGCCTCGGAGTATGTGCCGCTTTTCTTGGATGCGGAGGGTGCGTCGGTGCGTATTTTTACATTTACGGAGCTGCTCTCCACAAGCTCGCCGTCAACGTATGCGGCGGTCTTTATGACCGTGTTTTCGGTGACGATGATGGGCATGGTATCGTATTTCGCGTCGGTGGTGTCGGGGGTGGTGCCGTCGGTGGTGTAGTACACCTCCGCGTTTTTCGCGGCATTGACGCAGACGAACTGCGTCGTGGTGTAATATCCGCTTTCGTGGGAAAGGCTGTGAACCTCGTTATCTTCCGCAGATGCCGCGCAAGTGCATATTATTGCAGCCGCCAGAGCCGCAGCCGCCGATAAAATTTTCTTCATTAACATCCTGCCTTTTCGATTGTCAAGTCGTCATAGTCCCTGCCGAAACAGCACGAACTATGTCTATTATACTATATAGGTGCAAAAATGTCAAGTCGGTTACAAAAGGTTACAAAGTGGTAACAATGCGTGCTGGAAAATTAATAATCTTTTCTGTGA
>CAVIFG010000244.1:0-3736 GCA_963641955.1 Escherichia coli | reverse complement strand
TTGCGGACGGAAATGTAGCTGTCGGCGACGTACTTCTCGAGCTTGCAAAGGGGTGATTTTCATGGCATATATAAACGGAAAATGGCGGCAGGGACTTCACCTTGAACCTCCCCAGGGCTGGCTCAACGACCCAAATGGGCTGTGTTATTTCGGCGGGTACTATCATGTGTATTTTCAGTACGCCCCCGATAATGCGGACGGCAGCGGAAAGAAGTGCTGGGGGCATTACAGAAGCCCCGATATGCTGAAATGGGAGTTCACAGGAACGGTGCTTTTCCCCGATACCCCGGACGACAGGGACGGTGTTTATTCCGGAAGCGCGGTGGTGTGCAGCGATGTCCTCCACATATTCTATACGGGCAACGTCAAGGAGGACGGCGACTACGACTACATCACAAGCGGCAGGGGCGCAAATGTTATCCACGTCACAACGGCTGACGGCGTGACGATGAGCGCGAAGAAAACCGTCCTCCGGAACAGCGATTATCCCGAGTTCTGCTCCTGCCACGTCCGCGACCCCAAGGTGTGGTCTGAAAACGGCGTATGGCGCATGGTACTCGGCGCGAGGACGCTTGACGACAGGGGCTGCGTGCTGTTCTATTCCTCCGGCGACCTTGAAAGCTGGAAGTACGACGGCACTGTCAGCACGGCGGATTTCGGCTACATGTGGGAATGTCCCGACCTGATCGGTTTCGACGGGCATAAATATCTCAGCGTTTCCCCGCAGGGGCTTGAACACGGCGATACGAAGTTCCAGAACGTTTATCAGTCGGGATATTTCCGCTATGACAGCGGTCTAAAAAATTTCACCGAGTGGGATATGGGATTTGATTTCTACGCGCCGCAGACCTTTGTAACGCCGGATGGCAGGCGCATAATCATCGGCTGGATGGGGATAGGGGATATTCCATATACCAACCCCACCGTGCCGCTAGGATATCAGCACTGCCTTACCCTCCCGCGGGAAATCACTGTTGCTGGTGACGGCGCGCTCCTGCAGAATCCTGTAAGGGAGCTGCTTTCATTAAGGGGCGAAAAAAAGTCCGTAAATGACGGCGAATCTGCGGAAACGCTCCTGCCGTTCGACCTGACGGCTAATGTCGCCGGAAGCTTTGAAATAACACTGTGCGGAGCGCTCACAATGCGCTGGGACGGTCGCATTTTTGAACTGCGATTCACAGATGAAAAGCTCAGCGGCGGGCGGACAGTCCGGAAAGCGGCGCTCGACAGGTGCTCTAATATAAGGATAATCGCAGATAAAAGCTCGGTGGAAATATACCTCGACGGCGGAAGAACAGTTTTTAGCAGCAGGATGTATCCCGAAAGCGATAAGGTCGGATTGACCGTAAAGGGACTGAATGCGGAGCTGTTCGATCTCAGAGAAATGGAGGTGTCGTATCTTGGAGAATAAAAAAATAATCGCCATCGGCGAAGCGCTTATTGATTTCATTCCGGACAAGACTGGCTGTGCATTCAGCGAGGTGACCGGATTTGCTCCGAAAGTCGGCGGCGCTCCCGCGAATGTGTGCGGCGCATTTTCGCGGCTCGGCGGTAACTCCATGCTGATAACCCAGCTTGGAAACGACCCGTTCGGTCACAAAATAGCGGACGAGCTTGCGGCTTTCGGCATAGATATTTCCGCGGTACGCTTCACCGATGAAGCCAACACGGCGCTTGCATTCGTGAGCCTTGAAAAGGACGGAAACAGGACGTTTTCGTTCTACCGCAAGCCCTCGGCGGATATGTTGCTTGCTCCCGGGCAGGTTGAGGAAAAGTGGTTCGACGATTCCTACGCGCTCCATTTTTGCAGCGTGTCGTTAGGCGATTTCCCGATGAAGGACGCGCATTTAAGAGCTATCGAAATCGCACGCAAAAACGGTATGCTCGTCAGCTTTGACCCCAACCTGCGCTTCCCGCTCTGGAATGACCGGAACAAGCTGCACGGCAGGGTCAACGAGTTTATTCCGCTGTGCGATATACTGAAAATTTCCGATGAGGAGCTTGAATTCATAACCGGAGAGAACGACATTAAAAATGCCGCTCCGAAGCTGTTCAGCAAGGGCGTTAAGCTGATAGTTTACACCTGCGGCAAGGACGGCGCATATGCGTTCACAAGAAGCACGGAAGCCTTTTCTCCTGCCGAAAAGGTCAGGGCGGTGGATACGACGGGCGCTGGAGATGGATTTATCGGCTCGTTCCTGTGGAAGCTGCAAAGCCTTAGCATAAATGTCGAAAATATCTCTGCTGCAGACGAAAGCACGCTCATGGAGTGCCTTAATTTTTCGAACAAATTCTGCGCTATAAGCGTTCAGTCCGAGGGCGCGATAGCGTCTTATCCCGATAAAGTCTGATTTTAAGGAAAAAGAAATTTCAAGGCTCGCGGCGGCTAAATCCAAAGCGGCGAAACAAACGCCGCTGTTATGAGATTCATCACCGCAGCAGGGCTGAATAACACTCAAAATCTCCGTGTTCTGCGGAGATTTTTTCTTTTCGCTCCGCAGTGAAGTTACCCGTCAGTTCCCCTTTATTCAGAAGAATGCATTATATATTGCATTTTTTGTCGAGCCATGATATAATTAATTCATTAGTTTTCACCCGACAATTCCACGAAATAATTCGTTATATATAAGGAGGGATACTCCGATGACCGACGCGGAATTTGAAGCATTCTACGAACGGCACTGGAAATATGTTTACCGCCTGTGCTATACATACATGAAATCCTCCGCCGAAGCCGAGGACTGCACCGAAGATGTATTCGTAAAGGTACTCACGGGAGGATTTGAATTCAGCGACGAGATCCACGAACGAAAATGGCTGACCGTCACGGCGATGAATCTATGTAAAGACAGGCTGAAAAGCTGGAAGCACAGGGCGGTCACGCTGATAGACGACGAGCCGGAGCCTGCCGCTCCAGAAAAAGAGGACAAAAGCGATGTCCTTGAAGCCGTACAGAGCCTGCCCCTAAAATACAAGGACGTAATATGGCTGTACTACTACGAGGGATACCAGACGGAGGAGATCGCGCGGATACTTGGCAGTCCGCCGTCCACGATACGAAACCGCATGAGGGACGCGCGCAAACTGCTGAAAGATAAACTGGGAGGCGAATACGGATGAGCGAAAACAACTCCATAAGAGAAGAAATAGATAAAACAGAACCCGCCGACGGCGCGAAAGAACGTATGCTTCAGAACATCAGGCGCAAGGCGGCGGAACAGCAGAATACACAGGTCAAGAAATCGGCACAGCCCAAAGCGATGCCATTCGGGAAGATAGCAAGATGGGCGGCTCCGCTTGCGGCGTGCCTTGTTATAGCGGTGGTGGGAGTAACCGTTTTCCACCGGCAGTCCGTTCCCGTTTCACCCACAGAGTCTGATGAAGGCGGCGTTATGGTAGGAAGCCCGTTCAGCGACGAATTGTCCGCTGATGAGCTCCGTGAGCAGCTCGGCGTTGATTTCAACATTCCGGATAACGCGGAAAACGTGGTCTGCTGCATCATGGACGGAAACATCGGCGACGTTCGCTTCGACATTGAAGAAAGTTCCTATTCATTGAGGGTCTCAGAACAGAGCGGAGATTTCTCCGGAATAAACGGCACGGTGTTGTCGAGCGAGAAGATAGACGCTTCAACAAACGCGGTGCTTGATACATTCGAGAGCGTTGAATATCCGATATATAAGATAAGCTGGACGGACGGAAAACTGAAATTTATCCTGTCAAGCAACAGTCAGAC
>CAVIFG010000243.1:0-3750 GCA_963641955.1 Escherichia coli | reverse complement strand
CCCTTCACCACGGATTTTAAATCATCAATGCTGAGGGCGTTTCCGTTTACAGCTTTTATTCTCACGGTATCGGAATAAACAGTTTCAGCGTGGCGTGAAAATAATGTCATTTGGCAGTCGGTATCGGAAAGCAGCTTTTTTGTAAGCGCGCTGCCTGCCGTCCCGGTCGCGCCCAGCAGTAAGACTTTTTTCATTTCGTTCCCCTTACCATTTCATCGCCATTTCCACAAGCTCGGGATTTTCAGCCCTGCCTATCATCGGCGCGGCTTTGTCGAGATTGCGGAGCGCCGACATTTCCTCGGCTGTAAGCTCGAAATCAAATATGTTTATATTTTCAGCGATGCGTTCGGAATGTACGGATTTCGGGATCACAGTTACGCCGTCCTGAACAGTGCGGCGCAGCAGTATCTGTGCGGGAGTTTTTCCGTATTTCGCGGCGATTTCCCGAACAACAGGCTCGGAAAACATCTCGTTTGCGTGCCCTTGCCCAAGCGGTGCATATGCCATGTGCGCCACGCCATATTTCCTTTCCCATTCATGTTCCGTCTGACGTTGGCAGTACAGATGGGTTTCTATCTGATTTACAGCAGGCTTAATTTTGTTGTAGGAGATAAGGTCGATAAGGCGGTCGGGCTCGAAATTCGATACGCCTATCGCGCGGATCATCCCCTCGGAATTGAGCGTTTCCAGCTCGCGCCATGCTGTATAATAATTCGCAAAAGGCCAGTGCAGGAGCACAAGGTCGAGATAGTCCGTGCCAAGCAGCCGCAGGGAATTTTCGACCGTTTCTCGGGTGTGCTCATATGATTTGAAATTGACCTTTGTTACGATGAAAAGTTCATTGCGGTCGACGCCGCTTTCACGAATTCCTTTGCCTACCTGCTCTTCGTTTCCATATGCTTCTGCGGTGTCGATAAGGCGGTAGCCAGCGCGTATCGCTTCGGCAACGGAGCGTTCGCAGTCGCTGCCCGTGTTCAGAAATGTACCGAATCCAAGCATCGGCATGGATACTCCTGCAGCAATTTCCTGATATAACATAATATTATCCTCCCGTTATTCTTGACTTGCACCACTTACGGTGCTATAATTATTATAACAAGTTCGTGTAACTCGAAGTCAAGAGGTATTTCAAAAAATTTTTGAGGTGAAATAATGCACTACACAATAAAGCAGATGGCGGAAATGTTTGATGTAACGGAGCACACGCTGAGATATTACACTGATATGGGGCTTCTGCCATGCGAGCGCGACGGCGGGAACCGCAGGATATTCAATGATGAATCTGTCAATTGGATGCAGGGTATAAAGTGCCTAAAAGGCTGCGGCGCTTCCATTGAGGATATAAAGGAATACTGCCGCCTGTGCCTGCTGGAGGAATCGGAAGAAAATCTTAAAGCCCGCTATCAGATCATATTGAAACAGCGTGATGAAGCATATAAAAAGGTCGAGGAAGCCCAAGCGACTGCCAAGTACATGGATGATAAAGTCGCGCATTATGAAGCGATACTTGCGGGGCTTGCCCCCGACGACACCAACCCGAAAAACTGGACGGCGGAGAACCGCCCGAAGCATTGATAACGGGACAATATTAAGAACAGAAAACATTGGATTCGGAGTAAAAAATGATAGACAAAATGCTGATTCGTGGAGCAAAAGTCCACAATCTTAAAAATATTGATGTAGATATTCCGCTTGGAAAAATCGTAGGTATCGCGGGCGTGTCGGGCTCGGGAAAATCCTCGCTGGCGCTCGGCGTGCTGTATGCGGAGGGCTCCCGCCGCTATCTTGAAGCCCTCTCCACCTACACCCGCCGCAGAATGACGCAGGCGTCAAAGGCGAGCGTGGACGAGGTACTGTATGTTCCCGCAGCACTGGCGCTTCATCAGCGTCCGGGTGTTCCGGGTATACGCAGCACCTTTGGAACAGGAACGGAGCTGCTGAACAGCCTGCGGCTGATGTATTCACGCCTTGCAAGTCACCGCTGCCCGAACGGACATTATCTGAAGCCGTCACTGTCGGTCGCTGCGGGAAAAGAGCTTGTCTGCCCCGAATGCGGCGCGCATTTTTATGCGCCGTCCGCTGAGGAACTTGCTTTCAATTCGCAGGGTGCTTGTAAGAAATGCGGCGGTATCGGCACCGTCCGCACCGTGGATATGTCGACCCTTGTGCCGGACGAGTCTCTTACCATTGACGATGGCGCTGTCGCTCCGTGGAATAGTCTGATGTGGTCGCTGATGACGGATGTCTGCCGCGAGATGGGAGTACGCACCGATGTGCCTTTCAGCGACCTGACTGAGCGGGAAAAGGAGATCGTCTATCACGGCCCCGCCGAGAAAAAGCATATCCTCTACAAAGCGAAAAATTCCAACCAGTCGGGTGAGCTTGACTTCACTTACTATAACGCCATATATACCGTCGAAAACGCGCTTGCAAAGGTAAAAGACGAAAAGGGCATGAAGCGTGTCGAAAAGTTCCTGAAAGAGGATATCTGCCCTGAGTGCCGCGGCACACGTCTTTCAGCCGCCGCCCATGCGCCCATGCTTTGCGGCATATCGCTTGACCAAGCCTGCACTATGACGCTTTCGGAGTTAGTGGACTGGGTAAACAACGTGCCGCAAAGCCTGCCGGAAGAAATGTACCCAATGGCGAAAAATATCTGCGACGCCTTTGAAAGCACCGCGAAGCGGCTGATGGATTTAGGTTTGGGTTATCTGACGCTTGACCGCTCCGCCGCGACGCTTTCCACGGGAGAACGCCAGCGAATGCAGCTTGCGCGCGCCGTCCGCAACCGCACAACAGGCGTTCTGTATGTTCTGGATGAGCCCTCCATCGGGCTTCATCCGTCAAACATCGTCGGCCTTACAGGAGTTATGCATGATTTGGTTGCCGACGGAAATTCTGTGATTTTGGTCGATCATGACACGCAGATTTTGAAAGAAGCCGACTGGATCATCGAAATGGGCCCCGAGGCGGGCGCGGGGGGCGGTTATGTCATTGCCGAGGGAACAATTCCCGCAATAGAGGAAAACCCCGCTTCGCAGATAGGCGGATTTCTTTCGGGCAAAGCCGACACACTTATGCGTAAATGCGCTACAGTGGATGAAATGTTTGAAAACGGCGCGATATATCTTTCTACATCGCAGATACATACCGTAAAACCGCTGGAGATAAATATTCCAAAGGGGCGCCTTACCGTTGTAACGGGAGTTTCCGGCTCGGGCAAAACCACAATGGTGCTTGAAAGCCTTGTCCCTGCGCTTGATGCAAGCATAGCAGACACAGCGCTTCCTGCACATATCCGCAAAATTCGCGCCGACGGTATCGCTCATGTAAAGCTTATCGATGCAACTCCCATCGGGATAAACGTCCGCTCTACCGTTGCCACCTATGCGGGCGTCCATGACGAACTGCGCAAACTTTATGCAAAAACTCCCGACGCAAAAAGCAGGGGATACAAAGCCGGGGACTTTTCGTATAACACAGGCTCCCTGCGCTGTTCCGGCTGCGACGGAACGGGCGTTGTCAGCCTTGATGTGCAGTTCCTGCCGGATGTGGATGTTCCGTGTCCCGACTGCCGAGGCTCGCGTTATGCAAGGGAAGCGTATGATATAAAGCTTACGAATAAGGTCGGAAAATCCGTTTCGCTGCCCGAGCTTATGGACATGGATGTAAATGCGGCAATCGAGTTTTGCTCCGATATGAAAACTGTCTGCCAGAAGCTGAATGTTCTGAAACAGCTCGGGCTTGGAT
>CAVIFG010000242.1:0-3753 GCA_963641955.1 Escherichia coli | reverse complement strand
GATGAGCTTTTGAGAAAACTTGGGTTCATTAAGGACGGCGGCAGTACAATTCCTGACATTTCTGCGTTTTTCGGCGACAGGAACTGCGGCTGACATCAACGAGTTTGGTTAAAATGCTCAAAATAATCGGCAAATATCATTAGTTTTAGAGCATAAAATAAAAAATCAAAAAATACTCAAAATCTGCTTGTTATTTTTATCACGATGTAGTATAATTATTGTGGATAAATTTTTGGGTGAGCCATGCCCTTTATGGGTAGTTTGCCTTATATAGCATTTATGGAGGAGACAAAATGGCATTAACAAAGACTCTGGCTGAAATGGAACAGAATGTTTCCGACAGCGAAGCAAGAAAAAGACTGAATGCCCTCTTCGATGAGGACAGCTTCAGAGAGCTGGACAAGTTCCTGTCCGCTGACGGCGAGCAGAGCTCCGTTGTTGCGGGCTACGGCACCGTAATGGGCGCGACCGCTTACGCTTTCGCACAGGATGTCAGCGTAAAGGGCGGCGCTGTGAACAAGAGCGCGGCGCTCAAGATCAAGAAGATCTACGAACTGGCTGCAAAGGTAGGCGCTCCCGTTGTAGGTATCTACGATTCCAAGGGCGGCGACATCAACGAAGGCATGGCAGTGCTTTCCGCTTACGGCGATATCATGAAGGCTTCCGCAGAGATCTCGGGCGTTGTTCCGCAGATCGCAGTGGTATGCGGCGTGTGCGCAGGCTGCGCGGCAATGCTCGCATCCATGGCTGACATCACAGTTATGACCGAGAAGGCAGAGCTGTTCATGACCGCTCCTTTCAATACACCCGACGGCAAGCTCGAGGGCGCAGGCTCCGCAGCAAATGCCGCTAAGGCAGGCGTATGCAGCATCCTCGCAAAGGACGACGCAGACGCTGTTGCAAAGGCTAAGAAGCTGGTTGCTATCCTGCCCGCGAACAACATTTCCCTCGCAGGCAACGATGATTTCACAGTAAATGAATCCGCAGCTGCGGCAGGCATGAAGGGCGCTGACCTTGTAAAGGCGCTGGCAGACAACAACAGCGTTGTTGAGCTGGGCGCAGAGTTCGGCACCGCCGCTTACACTGCGCTTGCAAGCGTAAACTGGGCGACAGTTGCTTTCGTAGCGACAGACAAGGCTGCAAAGCTGACCGCTGCCGACTGCGCAAAGATCGCGCGTTTCGTTCAGCTTGCTGACGTATTCTCCATCCCCGTTGTAACACTTATCGACACCGAGGGCTTCGAGGGTTCCTCCGGTGCAGAGCTGGCAGGTTCCGTTCGCGACTGCGCTAAGCTGGCACAGGTTTACGCTTCCGCGACAACAGCTAAGGTAAATGTTATCACCGGCAAGGCTTTCGGCGCGGCTTACGCTGCATTCGACAGCGCTGATCTCGCATACGCATGGGAAAATGCGGCTATCGCTCCCATGTCCCCCGAGGCTTGCAAGGTATTCATGGGCGAGGAGATCTCCACATCCCCGTTCGAGGCTGCTGCGCTTGGCATGATCGACGGCGTTATCACCGCAGAGGATACCAAGGACACACTGGCTTCCGCAGTTGAACTTTGCGCAGGCAAGAGAGTTGCTTCTCCCGCAAGAAAGCACGCTAATTTCGCATTCTGATTAAATAATTTCTGAGAGGTATTTGAAATGAAAAGATATACTATCACCGTAAACGGCAATGCTTATGACGTAACAGTTGACGAGGCAGACGGCGCTTCCGCTCCCGTTGTTACATCCGCAGCTCCCAAGGCTGCCGCACCCAAGGCTGCTCCCAAGGCAGCAGCTGCTCCCGCAGCAGGCGGCACACCCATCGCAGCCCCCATGCCCGGCACCATAGTTGAGGTAAAGGTCAAGGCAGGCGACAAGGTTACAAACGGCACTGTTGTTGCAGTTCTCGAGGCTATGAAGATGGAGAACGACATCGTATGCGACAGAGACGGCGTTGTAGCTGCTGTATGCGTAAACAAGGGCGACTCCGTAGAAACCGGCACCGCTGTTGTAACTATCGCTTGATAAGGAGAACCGAAGATGGCAAAACTGAAGATAACCGAAACCGTTCTTCGTGACGCGCACCAGTCCCTGCTCGCCACAAGAATGTCCATGGACGATATGCGTCCTATACTTTCCACAATGGATAAGATCGGATTTTATTCCGCAGAGTGCTGGGGCGGCGCAACATTCGACGCCTGCATCCGCTTCCTCGACGAAGATCCGTGGGAAAGACTCCGCATCCTGAGAAAGGAAATGCCGAACACAAAGCTCCAGATGCTGTTCAGAGGACAGAATATGCTGGGCTACCGTCACTATGCAGATGACCTCGTTGAATACTTTGTACAGAAGTCCATCGCAAACGGTATCGACATCATCCGTATTTTCGACGCGCTGAACGATATCCGCAACCTCGAAACAGCCATCAAGGCTGCAAAGAAGGAGCAGGGTCACGCTCAGGTAGCGATCTCCTACACCCTCGGCGATGTATTCACACATGAATATTACATGAACTACGCAAAGCAGATCGAAAGCGCCGGCGCTGATTCCATCTGCATCAAGGATATGGCTGCACTGCTGACTCCTTACGAGGCTGAAACACTTGTTAAGGACATCAAGAGCGCAGTTAAGATCCCTGTACAGCTCCACACCCACTACACCTCCGGTCTTGCATCCATGTGCATACTGAAGGCTGTCGAGGCTGGTGTTGACGCTGTTGATACCGCTATGTCCCCGCTGGCTCTGGGTACATCCCATGCGCCTACGGAGTCCATAGTTGCTACATTCAAGGGCACAGAATACGACACAGGCCTTGATCTTGTAAAGCTCAACGAAGTAAGAGATTATTTCATGAAGCTGCGCAAGAAGTACATCGACAGCGGTCTGCTCGACCCCTCCATGCTTGCTACAAACACCAACGCGCTGATTTATCAGGTTCCCGGCGGAATGTTGTCCAACCTGCTCTCTCAGCTCAAGCAGGCAGGCAAGGCTGACCAGCTCGAAGAGGTTCTCAAGGAAGTTCCGAAGGTTCGTAAGGACAGCGGCTTCCCGCCCCTCGTTACACCTACATCCCAGATCGTCGGCACTCAGGCTGTGTTCAATGTTATCACAGGTGAGCGCTACAAGACCGTTACAAAGGAATTCAAGGGCCTTGTAAAGGGTGAGTACGGCAAGACTCCCGTTGCTATCGATCCCGAGTTCCAGAAGAAGATCCTCGGCAGCGAAGAGCCCATCACCTGCCGTCCTGCGGACAACCTCAAGCCCGAGTTTGAAACAATGAAGGAAGAGGTTAAGCAGTATGTTGAGAACGCTTCCGTTGAGGACGTTCTGACCTACGCTATGTTCCCGAAGGTTGCTCCGAAGTTCTTCGAAAAGCGCCGCGACAGAGAAGTCGGCATCGACGCTGTTCACGCGGACAAGGTAAACAAGGTTCACCCCGTCTGATCATTTAATTAAATGATATCATCCCCGTCCGAAAGGGCGGGGATTTTTGCATTTGTCGTCAAAATAGACAAAAAAGAGAATGATTTTGCGGGGAAGAAAATGGTACGCACGCAGGCTCAAAAACTGTATTGCAATGCCTTATGACGGGGATTTTTATGTGAAAACGAAGTGATAACGTTTACAAAAGCCCGTCACAAATTTTTCGTCACTTTCACCAATTCAATTATTACAAAATGGTAACAATATAAGTTAATAATAATTAATAATTATTTTTTGGTTAATCTGTAGGCGGATTTTTGGCTTGAATTGGCGGTGTGAACGT
>CAVIFG010000241.1:0-3767 GCA_963641955.1 Escherichia coli | reverse complement strand
GATTTGGATATTGAAAACCGCCGCAGAATGCGATATAATAAAGAATGAGAAAACCTATGACTGCGGGAGGTCCCCGCGGTGAATTTCTATGGAGGTAAACAATGAACAAGTTAAAGACTGTTTCTGCTGCGGTTCTCGCGGGCGCTATGGTGCTCTCTATGACCGCGTGCGATGAGTCTGCACCCGCTGTAAGCAGTAACGGCGGCGCAGCTCCTTCCACATCGGCAGCAACTACCAGTGCAACAACTACAACATTTGCAAGAGATGACAACGTTGTAAGCGCTGTCGGCGATATCACCGATAAGGTAGATAACCCCGACCTGAATGTCAACAGACGTATCAAGTGGATGGCTTGGTGGGATATCGATGAAACCACTCCCGAGGCTGAGCTGTTCAAGAGCGTTTATGGCGTTCCTACAGAGGGTTCCGACCCCGACCGCGAGGGCAGAATTTTCGAGTACACATCCGTTGCTTACGCAGAGCGTTTCGATAAGCTGGGCGCAGCTATCGCAGCTGATGATTCTCCCGACCTGTTCCCGTTCGAGATCCGCGACTTCCCCTACGGCGTTCTGAAGGGCAGATACCAGCCCATCGACGAGATCATTGATCTTGACTCCGCAAAGTGGGAAAAGACCGCAGATCTGAGAAAGCTGTTCGAGCTGAACGGCAGACAGTACTGCGCATTCTATCAGATCTCCATGAACAACCTGATGTACTACCGCACCAGCATGATCGAGGATATGGGCGCATCCGATCCCAGAACCCTGTTTGAAGAGGGCAACTGGACATGGGATACCTTCCTTGAGATGGCTCGTCAGTGGCAGGAATCCGGCGACGACAGATATGTAATCGACGGCTACAACCCCGAGGATGACTTCGTTCTTTCCACAGGTACTCCTATGATAGGCAACGACGGCACCAAGATCGTAAACAACCTGTACGATCCTGCTATCGAGAGAGTTGAGAACAATATGCTCTCCGTTCTCCAGAAGGAAAACCTGCGTTACCCCAGACACGAGCTCAACGGCTGGAACGTTAACCCCAAGGCTTGGGCTGACGGTCAGGTTCTGTTCTATGCAGACGGCGGCACATGGGTATTCGAGTCCACACTGACCAAGTACGCTCAGAAGAACGGCTGGGCAGAGGATGAGATCAGAGTAGTTCCTTTCCCCAAGGATCCGCAGGCTGACGCTCACTATGTAACCCTCAAGCAGGATGCGCTGATGTGGGCAAAGGGCTCCGACTACGCTGACGGCGTTGCAGCATGGATCGACTGCTGCGTAACCGCTGCACAGGATGATTCCGTAACCGAAACTGCTAAGCAGCAGTCCATCGACAAGTACGGCTGGAGCAGAGATAACCTCGACTTCATCTACTCTCTGACCAAGCTTGACGGCACAAGCCCTGTAACTCCTACTGTTGACTTCAAGAGCGGCCTCGGCACCGTATCCGATGGTTCCGGCTGCGAGAACCCGATTCAGTCCCTGACTAACATGGTTTACCTCACCGGCGAGAGCTACACTCAGCTTCGTGAAACACACAACCCTGCTATCCAGGCTGCAATCGACGAGATCAACGCTGCTATCCAGGCTAACGGCTGATATCGCTGATACATAAGAGATAGTTCGCTCCCCATCCGAAAGGATGGGGAGTTCAGTCTGTCGAAAAAGTCTTACGACTTTTCCGACAGGGTACATCCGCACCGCGCGCACTCATTGTCGGCTTTGCCGACAATTCGCACACTTGTGCGGATAGAAGTGTTTTTTGCCCCGGGAGACCCGCGGCAAAAAACGGATTTAAAAAGCCCGCTTCGCGGGCAAATTTGACTTTTTCAACAAGCTTGGCTCCCCATCCGAAAGGATGGGGAGCTTTTTTGTCTGCCGCGAGAATTTTTTTCAGATTTTCACATTGCAGAGGGATATATAGGTTGAATTGCGGAGCAGAATATGTTATAATTAATATGTATATTTATGTTCTGTTTCGGATGAAATCAGTAACTGCGGATATATACGGCGGAGGGAAGGCCGCCGTGACTGAAAGGAATAACAAATGTCTAGATTTGAAAATAAACTCTGCCCGATATGCAGGGCGCCGTTCACCAAGGACGCGGATATCGTTGTCTGCCCCATCTGCGGCACGCCGCATCACAGGTCGTGCTACCTCGCGAAGGGACACTGCGGCGTGGAGGAATACCATGCTCAGGGCTTTTCGTGGGACGGCTATCTCCCCGACGAGCAGAAGCCCGAAAAGCACCCCGAGCACACCGAACCCGATCCCCATGTTGCCGAATACCCCGAGGGTACCCCCGCGGGAGAGAATATAGAGCAGCAGATGGAGCAGGAGATCCGCTCGGCGGAGGAATACTACAACAGCTTTTTCAAGAATATGCAGGATGAAACCCGCGGCGCCGACGGCGTGAGCATGAAGGAGCTGACCACATTTGCGGCGACTTCCACGATGCATTACGGCAGGGCGTTCAGCGTTTTTAGAAACCGTGCGGGGGGCAGGAAGATATATGTTTCCGTCAACCTCTGCTCGGGGCTTTTCTCGCCGATATTCCAGTTTTACCGCAAGATGGACTGGCTCGGCATTCTGTCGATACTTGCCACCCTTATCACCTCGGCGCCGACGCTGCTGTTGTACGCGGGGGTGGTGTCAACCGAGGCGGTGCCTGCATGGTTCAACAATCTTTATATGTTGTGCAGCTTCCTCAACTTTGCGGTGACAGTGGCGCTGTGCCTTTTCGGGGATTATCTCTACTACCGCCATGCGGTGAAGAAAATTCTGAAAATACGCGCGAAATTCGGTGATAATCTGGGGCAGGAATACTACGACGCGCTGGCGGACAGCGGTCATCCGTCATGGCTGCGGGCGATAATCGGTTTTCTGATAACAGCAATCGCGGCGTCGCTGATGGTGTTGCTGCCGAATCTGCTGATGCAGTGACGTATAATTATAAACAATCGGAGGCACGGGCATGAAGCTTATAATTCAGATACCCTGCTATAACGAGGCGGAAACGCTTCCTGTGACGATACACGATCTTCCGCGGCATATCGACGGCGTTGACGAGATAGAATATCTAATCATCAACGACGGCAGCACGGATGACACCGTGGAGTGCGCAAAGGCGCTGGGAGTCCATCATATCGTCAGCTTTGTGCACAACAGGGGGCTTGCAAAGGGCTTTATGGCGGGGATAGACGCCTGCCTGCGGCTTGGGGCAGATATCATCGTAAACACCGACGCGGACAACCAGTACGCGGGGGCGGATATTGAAAAGCTTGTTCGTCCGCTGCTGGACGGCAGGGCGGAGATGGTTATCGGCAACCGCCGCACGGACACGATACAGCATTTCTCGCCGCTGAAAAGAAAGCTACAGAAACTCGGCAGCAGCGTTGTGCGTAGCGCCAGCGGTACGGATGTCGTCGACACCACCAGCGGCTTCAGAAGCTACACGCGGGAAGCTGCAATGCGGCTGAACGTTCTCTCGGACTACACATACACCCTCGAAACGATAATCAGCGCGGGGGCGGACAGGAACAAGATAATGTCCGTTGACATAGAAACCAACCCCGAGCTGCGCAAGAGCCGCCTTTTCAAATCCATGTGGGGATATATAAAGCGCTCAAGCGGGACGATAATCCGCAACTATGTCATGCGAAAGCCGCTGAAAACCTTTCTGACGGTGGCGGCGGTGTTCCTGCTGGCGGCGCTGGCGCTGGCGGTGAGGTATATAGTTTACCTCTGCATGGGCGACGGCGGCG
>CAVIFG010000240.1:0-3777 GCA_963641955.1 Escherichia coli | reverse complement strand
GTCGAGGAAGCCTGAAGATAAAAATTTATCCTTGAAGAGCTTTTGTTCTTCAAGGATATTTTTATTCCGCCGAAACGATGGTACCTCCGCCCACAACGGTATCCCCGTCGTAGAGCACCACCGCCTGCCCCGCCGCTGCGGCGCGCTGGGGCTTCTCGAAAATAATTCGCACATTTCCGTCATCCAGCGCCGAAACATACGCCGCAGCTTCCGCGCCGTGATACCTCGTCCGCGCCATGACCCGCATAGGCTCACGCGGAGCCTCCGCGACGGATATCCAGTTGAAATCACTGGCAATAAGCGAATTTGTGTACAGCCCGCTCTCAGGGGAAAGCGTTATCGTGTTCTTTTCGGGGTCCTTTGCGCTTACATACATCGGCTCTCCGAATGCTATGCCAAGCCCCTTGCGCTGTCCGATGGTATAGCAGATTATCCCCTTATGACGTCCGAGGACACTGCCGTCTGCGCCGACAAAATCCCCCTCTGGGTAATCCCTGCCCGTATAGCGGCGGATAAATCCCGCATAATCGCCGTCGGGAACAAAACAAATATCCTGACTGTCGGGCTTGTCCGCGTTGATAAGATCAAGATTCTGCGCTATCTCGCGCACCTCATTCTTGCTTGAAAATTCGCCGAGCGGGAATTTGGTATGCGCAAGCTGCTCCTGCGTGAGAGAATACAGCACATACGTCTGATCCTTTTCCGCACAGCGGGATTTTTTCAGCAGCCATCTTCCCGTTTCTTCGTTATATTCAATGCGCGCGTAATGCCCCGTTACAATAAAGTCGCAGCCAAGGGTTTCGGCGCGGTGATACAGCCTGTCGAACTTCAGATAGCGGTTGCAGTCTATGCAGGGGTTAGGCGTCGCGCCGTTTTCATAAGCGGACACAAACCGCTTTATGACCTGCTCGTCGAAATCCGCGGTGAAATTGAACACATAATACTTCATCCCAAGCCTTACGCACACGCCGCGGGCGTCCTCCGCGTCGCGGGCGGTGCAGCAGGATTTTTCTCCGCAGACATCCCCGTTTTCGTTGTGGAGCTTCATCGTAACGCCGATACAGTCATATCCCGCCTGCTTCATCAGCGCGGCGGAAACCGAGCTGTCGACGCCGCCGCTCATTGCAATAAGCGCCTTAGCCATTGCCCAGCCTCAGCATTTCATCAATGCACACCTTAGCCTTTACGCGGGTATCCTCGTCCATGGTGATCTCCTCGCCGTCGGTGCCCTCAAGGCAGTGGAGCACATCCGCAAGCTTTGTAAGCTGCATATTGTGGCATACACAGTCCTTGGAAAGCGGATAGAACAGCTTGTCTGGGCACTCGATTCCGAGGTGCTGAACGATGCTGTTTTCGGTGCCGATGATAAAGGACTTGTTGTCGCTCTTCTTCGCGAAATCCATTATTTCAGTGGTGCTTCCCACGAAATCCGCAAGCTCCGTCACCTCGGGCACGCACTCGGGATGAACAAGGAAAAGCGCGTCGGGGTGCTGCTCCTTTGCCTTGAGAGCTTCCCTGCGGGTTATCTTCGCATGGGTGGGGCAGCCGCCGTTGATGAGCTTTATCTCCTTATCCGGAACCTGCTTCGCGATATAACTGCCGAGGTTGCAGTCGGGGATGAACAATATCTTGTCCGCGTCCATGCGCTTGATTATCTTCGCAGCGGAGGAGGAGGTTACGCATACATCGCACAGCGTCTTGAGCTGCGCGGTGGTGTTTATGTATGCCACAACTGCGTAGCCGTCGTAGCGCTGCTTGAGCTGCTCCAGCATTTCGGGGTCAAGCTGCTCCGCCATGGGACAGCCCGCCTCTGCCTTGGGAAGAAATACGGTCTTTTCGGGGGAGAGTATCTTCACGGTTTCCGCCATGAAGCGCACGCCGCACATCATAACGTTCTTCGCTGTGGTCTGAGCCGCTTTCTGCGCCAGTCCGAAGCTGTCGCCGACATAATCCGCGACCTCAAGGATGTCGTGCGTCTGATAGCAGTGTGCGAGGATACAGACGTCCTTCTCCTTTTTGAGCTTAATTATCTTTTCCTGTATATCCTTTAACATTTGTTTCTCCTTTTTATGCGGCTCTGCCTTATATGCAGAAGTCGTTTCCCGCCGAAGCTCTGTCGATTATATCCTGAAGAGTAATGCCGTCGAGATAGTTTGTTATCGTCTTGTAAAGTCCCTCCCATACGGGCAGAGTTATGCACTCGTCCCTGCGGGGACAATCGTTGACATCATACTGCAAACACGCAACGGGGCTGAGACTGCCCTCGGTCACGCGGAGTATCTCCCCTACCGTGTACTGCGAGGGGGATTTCGAGAGAGAGTATCCGCCCTGATAGCCGCGGTTTGTTCTGAGAAGATCAGCCTTGTTGAGCAGAGGAACAATCTGCTCGAGATATTTTTTGGATATGCCCTGTCTTTCTGCGATATCCTTGAGGGCTACATACCCGTCCGATGAATGCTGCGCAAGATCGAGCAGCATACGAAGAGCATAGCGTCCTTTTGTTGATATTTTCATTTAAATTTCCTTTCAAAGCGCTTTGTTGCGCGCAATTGCAACTGTACTGCTATATACTATTGTACCATAGGTTTAGTAGGTTTTCAAGCTGTTTTTCCGCTTAACCCGCAACAATTTTCTATGTATTTTTGTTTGGCATTATGTGCATTATGACGAATAATATTAGCATTCACAACCATTATATCCCGAAAAAGAGCTGCACTGCCGCACCGCAGACTATCCATGCAGTCATATCCGCGGTAAGCGCGGCGGGAATAGCATACCGCGTTTTTTTAACTCCAACTGACGAAAAATACACCGCGACGGTGTAAAATGTCGTTTCCGACGAGCCGAGCAGCACCGCCGCAACTCGCTCCGCGAAGCTGTCGACCCCGTTGGAAGCGGCGATCTCGTTATAAACCGCCATCGCTCCGCTGCCCGAAAACGGACGGAGAATTACCATCGGCATACACTCTGCGGGGAATCCCACGGCGGTGCACAGCGGCTTTACAAGCTCCGTGAGTGCGTCCACTGCGCCGCTTGCGCGGAACATCCCTATGCACACCAGAAGCAGCACCAGCGCGGGGAGTATGTCGGCGCAGGTTTTGAGCCCGTCCTTTGCACCCTCGCAAAATACGGCGAATACATCCACCTTTTTTATTGTGGCATACACAAAAACTCCCACCACAATAACCGGTACTACAAAATCAGTCGGGTTCACCCTGCGGCCCTCCTGCGCGATATCGCGCCCATTATTTTTGCCGCTGCGACCGCAACGATCACCGCATATATCGATACTATCCACACGCACGGGAGTATATCCATGGCGTTCAGCGCGCCGTTCGCGGTGCGCAGCGCCGCGGCGGTGGCGGGGATGATCTGCAGGCTGGCGGTGTTGAGCACGGTCAGCATTATCATGTCGTCGGTGGCGGTGCCCGTGCCGTCTGACAGCTCCTCCATCGCCTTTATGCCGAGCGGGGTGGTGGCGTTTCCAAGCCCGAGGATGTTGGCGGCAAGGTTCATGGTGATAAGCCCCGCCGCACGGCTGCCCTTTTTCACCCCGCGGAACAGAACGCATACCAAAGGCGAAAGCAGCCTTGACAGCTTCTCCACCAGCCCCGCCGCCTCCGCGACTTTCATAACGCCGCACCAAAGGCACATGGTTCCGCAGATGGATATTGCCAGCGAAACAGCCTCCCCCGATTTTGCCAAAATTGCCTCGGACAGCTCGGAAACATTTCCGTTTAGCACCGAAAATAACAATGCACATACAGGAACAAATAC
>CAVIFG010000239.1:2396-3794 GCA_963641955.1 Escherichia coli | reverse complement strand
CCATAATGCGCTCCTGTGTGTTCAGTTCCGCGGCGGTTTTCTGAAAGGGGTAACCCGTGCCGTCGAGCCGCTCGTGATGGAACGCCGCCCAGTCGCGTATTTCCTCAAAATCCTCGATTTCCGAAAGAATGTAATATGTATACGCGGCGTGGTGCTTCATGACTGCAAATTCCTCGTCGGTCAGTTTTCCCGGCTTCTCCAGAATTTCATTCCCCACCGCGACTTTTCCGATATCGTGCAGTGCTCCCGCAAGGTACATTTTCTGCGAGGTTTCCTCGTTAAAGCCCATGAAGCGCGACATCTTTTCCGCGCAGGCGGCGACCCCGATGGAATGCGTGCTGGTGAACGGGGACTTGTAGTCGACTATCCTTGCAAAGAAATCTGCGAGTGCCTTTATCTGCGGAAAGCTGAGTTCCTGCTTGTTTCGGGGAACTTTGCTCCACAGGCGCGCTTCAAGGTCGTCGCCGCCGAGGGACAGGAAGTGCTCCTCGGGGAAAGCCTGCAGGAACGCTTCCGTGCATTCTTCGTCGAAAATCTTTCCGCGAACCTTTGAAATAAATGCTTCCGCCCTGTTCCATACAGACGGCGTGAATTTATCGGCGCGGCAGAACACGTCAAGAAGATCGCACAGGTGAATTATCCGCGCAAACAGCGGTACTTCCTGCCATGCTTTCCCGAACGGGCCGCTGCCGTCTGCGTTTTCGTGATGATACAATATCACCCCTCCGATGTCGGTGTTGAACGGCAGGCGGCGGATGTTTTCCTCGCCTTTGGAGCAGTGAAGCCCTATGCGGGGCATTTCGGGCAGCAGGTCAAGAAATTCGGCGCTGCCGTGGAATTCCTCCTGGATATATTGCGTAAGGGCGTTGTCGTGGAGCAGTGCACAGGCGGTAAGATCCTGCAGCGCCCCTCCGCTGACGCCCATTTTTTCGGCGGTGCAAACGCTCATATATGCCACGCGCTTCGCGTGGCGGCTGGTGACGTGGACAAGCTCCGCTTCCACGCAATCCAGCGCGTAGGAGCAGGCGCCAAGCAGCCCTAAAACATCAAGTTTCATATATTATCCCTCTTATGTTAAGTATATACCGATTTTATCACACAATGCAGGAAATGTCAATAGCGATATCGTTCATATAAAAGTCGTATGCGGATTTAACATAAATATAACCGGAACAGGATAGTTAACTTTGCACATAATCTGATAAAATATGCAAAGATAAATTAAAACGAGGGAACAAATGAAGATAACACTGACAGGTATAACAAAATCATTCGGCGAGAAAAAGGTGATACTCACCACATCGCTTACAATAGAAAGCGGCAGTTTTACAACTCTGCTGGGGCCATCCGGCTGCGGAAAGACAACCCTCCTCCGCATGATAGCGGGGCTGGAAACTC
>CAVIFG010000239.1:1849-2386 GCA_963641955.1 Escherichia coli | reverse complement strand
GCGAGATATGCTTCGACGACAGAGTAGTTTTTTCTTCCGAAAAGAAGATAAACGTTCCGCCCGAGAAGCGCGGGCTTGGGTTCGTTTTTCAGGACTTTGCACTGTGGCCGCACATGAGCGTTTATGAAAATGTAGCGTTCGGGCTTCGTGCGGCGCATAACACAAAGGGCCTGGATGAGAAGGTAGGAAATGCGCTCCATGCGGTACAGCTTGATGAGTTCGCTTCAAGATATCCTCACCAGCTTTCGGGCGGTCAGCAGCAGCGTGTAGCATTCGCGCGGGCTATAGTTATCGAGCCGCAGTGTATTCTGTTTGACGAGCCGCTGTCTGCGCTTGACGCGCTGCTTCGTGAAGAAATGCGCGCGGAATTGAAAGAGCTTATTTCAAGGCTCGGTATCACCGCGGTTTTCGTAACCCACGATCAGACGGAAGCCATGAGCATGAGCGATAAAATAGCGGTGCTTAACGGCGGAACGGTCGAGCAGTACGCCGCTCCCGAAAGAATATACTCCGCCCCGAAAACGCAGTTCGTTGCAA
>CAVIFG010000239.1:0-1782 GCA_963641955.1 Escherichia coli | reverse complement strand
TTACTGCGGAGGTGCTTTCCGTGCAGTTTCTCGGTGGTTCGTATCAGACAAAGCTCCGCCGCGGAGAGCAGGCGTGGACGCTTGTTACAAATGAAAGAATGCAGGTGGGAACGCAGGTTTCCATTTACATAAATAAGGAAGATATTATCACAGTGAAAGAAAGGTAACAACTATGAAAATGAAGAAAATACTCGCAGCAATGACCGCAGGATTAATGTGTGTGGGATTTGCGGCCTGCTCCGCGAACGACGCTCCCGCTGTATCGGGCTCAGACATTTCAAATGCTGATTCCTCTGCGAATACCTCTGAAAACACCGCTGCGCCCGAAGCTAGCAGCACTCCCGCCGAAAGCACCGCAGACACATCCGCCGAGGACAGCCCCGCACTTTCGGGCAAGGTTACGGTTTATATGCCCTCTCCCGCGGGACTTGCGGACAAGCTCGCCGCTGATTTCACAGACAAGACGGGCGTGCAGGTGGATGTGTTCCAGGGCACAACAGGCGAGATCCTCGCAAGACTTGAAGCTGAAGCCGCAAATCCTGTCGCAGACGTAGTTATCCTTGCTTCGTGGTCGGACGGGCTTTCAATGAAGGCTGACGGAAAGATAATGAGCTATACCCCTGCGAATGCCGACAAGATAGTTGACGGCTGGATAGACGATGATAATACTCTGTTCGGCTACAGTGCTTCCGCAGTCGGTATCATTTACAACACGACCGTTATCCCCGAGATGTCCGCAGACTGGACAGAACTTGCGGATGAGCAGTTCAATGGGCTTCTGGCGATCCCCGACCCCGAGAAGTCGGGCGCCTGCAAGGACTTCGTTGCGGGTTTTGTCAACGCGTTCGGTTGGGACGCTTTCGAGGGCATGGCGGCCAACGGAATGATAGTCCCCGGAGCAAACAAAGCTGCTCTTGAAGCCGTAACCACGGGCGAAGTCGGTGCGCTTGTTGCAGGCGTGGATTACAACGCATATTCCTCCATTTCAAAGGGCGAGCCCCTCGCGATTTACTACCCCGCAGGCGGAACTGTTGTAAATCCCCGTCCCGCAATGATAATGAACACCGCTCCGAATGTTGACAACGCCAAGGCTTTCGTTGATTACCTCTTCTCCGACGACGCGCAGAAGCTGGTCGCGGACGCATATCTTCTCCCCGGCAGAAGCGACGTTAAATGCGAGGGCAGAACAAATCTCGAGGATATCCCCCAGATCGAGTGCGACTGGGACAAGATGATGGACATCGCTTCCGACTCCGCGGCAAAAATAAACGAGATCTGCGGCTGACGGCATGAAAGCGATCAGAATCAGAAAATACCTGCCGCTGATAATTATTGCGGCCGTGCTGATATTCCTGATCGTCTGCCCGCTTGTAATGATATTTCTCAGGGCGGTCATAAGAGATGGCCGCCTTGATTTTGCCACGGCATGGCAGACGCTGACGGAAAGCGAAAATGCGCGGATGATATTCAACTCCCTGCTGCTGGGAGTCCTCGTGGTGGTAGGCTCTACCATCATTGCCGCGCCGCTTGCGTATCTTTTTTCCCGCACCCGCTTTGCAAAATACCGTTTTTTTGATATAATATTCATGATACCCTTTATGACGCCGCCGTACATTGCTTCTATGGGATGGATATTATTCATGCAGAAGCGTGGATTGCTGCAGCAGCTTATCCCTGCCGCCGCGGGAAGTGAGAACTGGTTCTTCACGCTGGGCGGGCTTGTGCTGGTGATGAGCCTGCACGTTTTCCCGTTCATGCTGACGATACTGAAGAATGCAATGC
>CAVIFG010000238.1:0-3807 GCA_963641955.1 Escherichia coli | reverse complement strand
CCGACGAAAAGTTCAATCTTATCGACAAGATAAAGATCAGCGTCTGCCCGAAATATTACAAGGTGATGAACCGCCACGTTGAAAAAATAACGGGGATAACCAGCAGCCAGCTTACCTACGGCGAGCGTTTCCCGCAGGCGTACAAGCGTTTCAGCGCGTGGTGCGGCGATGATTTTAGGTTCATCACATGGGGCTTTGACGACATAGGCATCCTTGCGGATAATCTGGAGCTTTACGGCCTTGACCCGACATGGGGCAGGGATTACATCAACCTCCAGCTTATTTACAAGGCGCAGGTCGACGGCGAGCGACTCCAGTGTTCCCTTTCGGAAGCGGTGGAGCGGCTTGGGATACCGCTGGACGCGCAGGCGCACGACGCGATGAACGACGCGTGGTTCACATATGAAGTATGCACCAAGCTTGATATGGATAAAGGGCTTGCGGCGTACGGAGAGCTTTCCGCGGGAGTCAGAACGGCGCTGCGCAAGGACGTTATCAAAAATGTCACCGAATGCAAGAAAATGCTTGAGGACCCCCGCGTCCGCGACGCGGTGTGCCCGTCCTGCGAGAATATCCTTAAAAACCGCGACTGGCTGTACCACGGCGGCGGGAAGAAAACAACCATCGCGTCCTGCCCTGAGCACGGAGATTTTCTCATAAGGCTCACCTGCCGCAGGATGGCGGACAACAACTGGACCGTAAGCAGGACGATATACGAGGCGGACGACAGCGCCCTCGAGGCTTATGACAAGAAGCTCGAGAAGCAGAAGAACGCCAAGAACAAACACAAAGAAAAGGAGCCCGCAGATGATAACAACGGTGCTGTTTGACCTGGACGGAACGCTTCTTCCGTTCGAGCAGGACGATTTCGTGAAGCTTTATTTTTCGGAGCTTTCAAAGAAGCTGATTCCGCTGGGGTATGACCCGAAACTGACGGTAAAATCCATATGGGCGGGCACAAAGGCGATGATCGAAAACGACGGCAGCCGCCTTAATTCCGCGGCGTTTTGGGATGTTTTCAACAAGCTCACCGCGGGGCTGCCCGACGCGAAGGATACCTGCGACAGCTTCTACACGCAGGAGTTCGACAGGGTAAAGGCAAGCCTTAAATACATACCAGACCGTTCCGTGGATATCCGCAGGATAAAGGAAGCGGGGCTGCGCGTTGTCCTCGCGACAAACCCGATATTCCCTGCGGACGGAGTTAAGACACGCATGGCTTGGGTGGGACTGAAGCCCGAGGATTTCGAGCTGGTCACCAATTACGACAACAGCACGTTCTGCAAGCCTAATCCCGATTACTACCGCGAAATACTCGCGAAGATCGGCGAAAAGCCCGAGAACTGCCTTATGGTGGGAAATAACATTGCGGAGGATATGGAGCCTGCTTCGTCGCTGGGGATGAGCGTATTTTTCATCCCGGAGTTTGCGGAAAACCCGCAGGGAAAGGACGCTTCCGCCTATGTTCAGGGCAGCGTTTCGGACGCGGCGGATTACGCAATAGCGCACAGATGATGGCGGAAAACGGCATTTTTACGCGGTTTGCGGCATACATTGTACAATAAGATGAACGTACAGTGAGGTGCCGATATGGTTTACAGCTTTAACGATATCAAATGCAAGGAGATAATAAATATCCGCTCGGGCTGCCGTTTGGGCTTCCCCGATGATATCGAGTTTGAAAACTGCACCGCGAAAATATGCAGGCTGATCGTCTACGGAAAGCCGAGGTTCTTCGGGCTTTTCGGCAGGGAAGAGGATCTCTTTATAAAATGGTGCGACATTGAGGTCATCGGCGAGGATACGATACTGGTTTCCTGCGAAACTCCGTCGTATTCAACAAATAAACGCGGAAAATTGCTCGGAAATTTGTTTAAATAAATTTCCGCAGCACTATTGAAAACAGAACGGGAATATGGTATAATATTTCAGTAAATGTGCAGAATAAGCGCAAATACACACACGGAAACAGCCTTCGACGGTGCGCGTAAAAGCGTCCGAAGTGTGATTTTCCGTGGAGGAAATTTTTTATCAACCAAATGGAGGAAAACAAAATGGCAGTAGTATCTATGAAGCAGCTTCTCGAAGCAGGTGTACACTTCGGTCACCAGACAAGACGTTGGAACCCTAAAATGGCTCCCTACATCTTCACCGAAAGAAACGGCATCTACATCATCGACCTTCAGAAGACAGTTAAGAAGCTCGACGAGGCTTACAACTTCATCCACGAAGTAGCTGCAAACGGCGGCGAGATCCTTTTCGTCGGCACCAAGAAGCAGGCGGCTGATTCCATCAAGGAAGAGGCAGTTCGCGCAGGCGCACACTATGTAAACGCTAGATGGCTCGGCGGTATGATGACCAACTTCAAGACCATCCAGAGAAGAATCGCAAGACTTGAGCAGCTCCACGCTATGGAAGCTGACAATACATTTGATCTGCTCCCCAAGAAGGAAGTTATCAAGCTCAACCTCGAGATCGAGAAGCTTGAGAAGTTCCTCGGCGGTATCAAGAACATGAAGAAGCTCCCCGGCGCTCTCTTTGTTGTTGACCCCCGCAAGGAGAAGATCGCAGTAGCAGAAGCTAAGAAGCTCGGTATCCCCGTTGTTGCAATCGTTGATACCAACTGCGACCCCGACGAGATCGACTATGTGATCCCCGGCAACGACGACGCTATCCGTGCCGTTAAGCTGATCGCAGGCGCAATGGCTGACGCTATCATTTCCGCAAGACAGGGCACAGCAGAGGCTGAAGAGGCTCCCGCTGAGGAAACCGCTGAATAATCGGGAATTCTGATCGTGCTGTCGTCCGTGCAGACGGACGGCGGCGTTTCATACAAGGATAATTTGAAAAGGAGAATAAACACATGGCTAATATTACAGCAAGTGACGTTAAAGAGCTGCGCGATATGACAGGCTGCGGCATGATGGACTGCAAGAGAGCGCTGGTAGAGGCTGACGGCAACAGAGATGAAGCTGTTAAGATCCTGCGCGAAAAGGGCCTTGCAAAGGCTGCCAAGAAGGCAGGCAGAATTGCTGCCGAGGGCGTAGTTAAGGCAAAGGTAAGCGGCAACACAGGCGTTCTCGTTGAGATCAACTGCGAAACCGACTTCTGCGCAAAGAGCGACAAGTTCCTTGAGCTCGTTGAAACCATCACCGACACCATCCTTGCTAACGATGTAGCTGATGTTGAGGCTCTCAAGGGCTGCACTATCGCAGGCGGCGCACAGACCGTTTCCGAATACATGACCGAGAAGATCGCTACCATCGGCGAGAACATGAACATCCGTCGTTTCACAAAGATGGAGGGCACACTTGTTCCCTATATGCACGATGGCGGCAGAATCGGCACAATGGTTAAGCTGATAACAGACAAGCCCGAGGATGCAACTGTTCTGACCTGCGGTAAGAACGTAGCTCTTCAGATCACAGCACTTAACGCTCAGTTCGTTTCTCAGAATGATATCCCTGCTGACGTTCTCGCAAACGAGAAGGAAGTTCAGCTCGGTCTTGTTAAGACTGAAAATGCTCAGTCCGCTAAGCCCAAGCCCGAGAACGTTCTCGAGAAGATCGTTGAAGGCCGTCTGAGAAAGTATTTCGAGGAAGTTTGCCTGCTGGATCAGAAGTACTTCAAGGATGACACAATGTCCATCGCTAAGTACATTGAGTCCGAAGCTAAGGCTGCCGGCGCAGAGATCAAGATCGACTCTTTCGTTCGCTATGAGCGCGGCGAAGGTATCGAGAAGAAGGTTGAAAACTTCGCTGACGAAGTTGCAAGCATGATCAAGTAATTTTTGTAACCGCATAACAT
>CAVIFG010000237.1:0-3837 GCA_963641955.1 Escherichia coli | reverse complement strand
GGATACACCTGCTCAATATATAATTATACCACGAGTGTGGCTAAAAGTCAATGCCAATAAACAGCAAAATCCGTCCGAAAAGTGCGGGCGGATTTTCGTAGTTTTGAATTAAATCGGGCGTTATTCCTCCACAAGGCCGCAATCCTCGGTGTCCCCGGGGATATAATCCTCCTGCCCACTGAAATACACCGCAAGCTTGTAGTACGGGCATTTCATCGAGATAAGTTCCCCCGTGTCCTCCGAAACGCTCACCGCCACATTCTTCCCGTTGTAGTCCGAGCTGAAAGTAAGCACGCCGTCCTGCGATGTTCCGCTGCCGCTGTTTTCCGCGATATCGTCCCCCGCGGAAGCAATGATGTCCGCCGCGGTGGTGTAATCAGCGTTGTTTTCGGCGCTGAAAGAAAGCTCGCCAAGGCTTGCGGTGTAGCCGCTTTCGTTGAGCGTGAGCTTCATCCCCGCGAGGGATTTCGGCTCCGTAAAGGATATTTCCCATTCACCGCCGCCGCAGCGGGTTATCTCCGCCTTGGCGTTGGTTTTGCCGCAGGTTATTTCCGCGTCGGCGGTGTATGTTTTGTTGAGGTCAACGCCGCCGCCAGTAAACGGCAGGGCAGCGCTGCACCCGCCCGCCAGCATAAGCGAAGCCGCCGCGCCGCACAGCAGCGCCTTTTTTACAAAATGATGCATAATTATCCTCCGTTCTTTTCGGAGGAGCGGTTTCAGTCCCTGTAGGCCTCGGGCAGCGCGGAAATGATGTCCGTCGGAAGCATACTCAGCATCGGAAGCCTGTCAGCCAGTATGTCCGAAGCCGCCGCGTGGCAGTATACCCCGCTTGCCGCCGCCCTGAAAGGCTCTACCCCCTGCGCCAGCATTGCCGCGATAATGCCCGTGAGCACATCGCCGCTGCCGCCCTTGGCAAGCCCCGCGTTTCCGCAGATGTTAACATAGCACTCTCCGTCGGGCGAGGTTATCACGGTGTTCGCGCCTTTCAGCACAAGCGTAACGCCGTATTCCGCTGCAAACGCGCGAGCGCATTCTATCCTGCCGCGCTGTATCTCCGCCACGGGAATGCCGCTTATCCTGCTGAATTCCAGCGGGTGAGGGGTAAGCACGGTGGGGCCTTTCCGCTCCTTCAGTACATTTATATTTGCGGCGATGGAATTTATGCCGTCCGCGTCGATAATTACGGGACAATCTGCATTTTTTATGACAAATTCGGTCAGCCTGCGGGTATTTTCGCTGTTTCCCAGCCCGCAGCCTATTGCGCAGGCGTTCATTTTCGGCAGGATATCCGCGATTTTATCCGCGGCGTTATCCCCGACAAATCCATCATCCGTTTCGGGCAGGGGAAGAAACGTCGCGGTGTTAACCGAGGAAGCAATTATTTTCATGCAGGAAATCGGCGCGGCGAGGGTGCAAAGCCCCACTCCAGAGCGCAGCGCGGCTCCCGTCGAAAGCGCCGCGGCGCCGTTGTAGCAAAGGCTTCCCGAGATATTCAGCAGCCGCCCGAACGTTCCCTTGTGCGAGGATTTTTTTCTCGCGGGGAACGGGTGGCGGAAGCTGTCGTCGGTTATTTTCGCGAGATATTCGGCGTAGCTGCTTTCGGGTATGCCGATGTCCAGCAGCTCGGTTTCTGCGAGGATATCCGCGCAGGCGGGGAGGATAAGCCCCTGCTTCATCGCCGCGAGGACGAAAGTATAATGCGGGCGGGAGCAGTTTTCGTCGTATTCTCCCGTGTCGGAATTTACGCCGCTGGGAACATCCACCGCGATTTTAAGCGGGCAGTCTGCGGTAAGGCTGATAAGCTCCGCCGCGTAATCGGGGAGAGTGCCGTGAAATCCCGTGCCGAATATGCAGTCCACCGCCGCGTCTGCACTCGCGAGGGTTTCTGCGCATTCCTGCCGTGCTTCATGAAAATCTAGTATTTTTCCGCCGCGGGCGGAAAGGATGTCGAAGTGCTCCCGGGCGCAGTCAGTGCGGGGAAGCCCGTTTGCAAGGATGACCACGGGGGAATATCCGCGCTCCATAAGGCGGTATGAAATTACGAAGCCGTCGCCGCCGTTGTTTCCGCCGCCGCAGAGAATAACCACCCTGTCCGCGGGGGCTGTCATTTCGGCGATACGCTCCGCGCAGGCGCTGCCGGCGTTGAACATCATTTCGGAGTAGGATATATTATCGCGGTCGCAGTTCATTTCCGCGGCTTTCATCTGTTGGTTGGATACTACAAATCTCATGGCATGAACCTCCTTATTTATACTTTAGGCAACACCGCACAATTAACGGCTAACGCCTTTGCCGTCCGCTTGCTTGCATTTTTTCCGTCATATTGCCCAAAAATTCCTTGACGGGCGCCAGCCCGCCTGCGTCGTTTTTGAACAATCTGACAAAAAATCTGACTGCGCAATCGAACGACAATAATTATGCGGTATTGCCTTTATTATAACACCGCCGCGCGGATTTGACAAGATAAACTTGCCCGGGGCGGTAATTTTTGTTGAAAAATCCCTTGGACATCCGCGGGAAAATATGCTAAAATATAAGCAAATCGAGTGGCCTTGGGCGTAAATCCGGATTTGCGGATTTGCGCCCTTTTTTGTGTGCAAAAGGAGGAAATATGACAAACGCAGAAAGTCCCATGGCGGTGCGCCCGATAAACAGGCTTATGCTGTCGATGGGCATACCGATGATAATTTCAATGATGCTTCAGGCGGTGTATAACATCGTGGACAGCGCCTTTGTGGGCGCAATGGAGGGCGTGGGCGAAACCGCATTGAATGCGCTCACGCTGGCGTTTCCCGTGCAGATGCTGATGGTTGCCGTCGGGATAGGCACGGGCGTTGGCGTCAACGCACTGACAGCCCGCGCGCTCGGGCAGGGCGACGCGGAACTTGCCGCACGCACGGCGGGAAACGGTATATTCCTTTCGGGAGTGATATACGCGGTGTTCCTGCTGTTCGGCATATTCGGCGTTGACGCCTACGTCGGCTCGCAGACGAACAATCCCGAGGTATATTCGATGTGCGTGGATTATCTTAAAATATGCTGCTGCGCGTCCTTCGGAATTGTGTTTTTCCCATGCTTCGAGAAGCTTTTGCAGGCGACGGGGCGCTCTCTTTTCTCTACGATAGCGCAGGTCGCGGGAGCGGTCACGAACATCGTGCTTGACCCGATAATGATCTTCGGCTGGCTCGGACTGCCCGCGATGGGAATTGCGGGCGCGGCATGGGCGACGGTAATCGGGCAGGTCGTTTCGATGGCGCTTGGTATGGTGTTCCACTTTGCGATGAACAAGGAGATAAAGAAAGGCGTGTCGTGGCTGAAACCCTCGTGGAACAGCATAAAATCTATTTATTCCATAGGGCTCCCCGCGATAATCGCGCAGGCGCTGATGTCCGTCATGACCTACGGCATGAACATGATACTGGTAGAAGTCAGCGAGAACGCCGTCACCGCCTACGGTTTGTACTACAAGATACAGCAGTTTATCCTGTTTGCGGCTTTCGGTCTGCGCGACGCGATAACGCCCATCGTCGCTTACAACTACGGCAGGGGAAGCAGGGCACGCATAAACGACGGAATAAAATACGGGCTTATTTACACCACTATTATAATGGCAGCCGGGACGCTCCTGCTTGAAGTATTTGCAAATGCAGTTTCGGGATTATTCGGGCTGTCGGGCGAAACGATGAATTTGTGTGTGGGGGCGGTGCGCGTTATTTCGGCAAGCTTTGTTTTTGCGGGGATAAATGTCGCGTTGCAGGGCGTTTTTCAGGCGCTTAACAGCGGCGTCGGGTCGTTGGTCATATCGGTGTGCAGGCAGTTTCTGTTCGTTCTTCCCGT
>CAVIFG010000236.1:0-3854 GCA_963641955.1 Escherichia coli | reverse complement strand
GGTAAATTAAAAACTATATATTATAAAGGAAAGTGAAACGATTTGGTAAGAAACGATTTAAGAAATATAGCGATAATCGCGCACGTTGACCACGGCAAGACCACCCTCGTCGACGAAATGCTGAAGCAGGGCGGCGCGTTCCGCGAAAATCAGGTTGTAAACGACCGCGTAATGGATAACAACGACCTCGAGCGCGAGCGCGGCATTACCATCCTTGCAAAGAATACATCCTGTATGTACAACGGCGTAAAGATAAACATTGTCGACACCCCCGGTCACGCGGATTTCTCCGGCGAGGTAGAGCGTATCCTCAAGATGGTAAACGGCGTACTGCTGCTGGTAGACTCCTTCGAGGGCACCATGCCGCAGACAAGATTCGTACTTCAGAAGGCGCTGGAGCTTGGTCATAAGATAATTGTTGTAGTAAACAAGACCGACCGCCCCGACGCGCGTAATCACGAAGTAGTCGACGAAGTTCTCGAGCTTCTGCTCGACCTCGATGCGACCGAAGAGCAGCTCGACAGCCCCGTTGTATTCTGCTCGGGACGTATGGGCGTATCCTCCTACAATCCCGATGTTCTCGGTACCGATTTCAAGCCGCTGTTCGATAAGATAATCGAGCATATCGATCCCCCCGAGGGCGACGAAAACGGCGATCTCCAGGTGCTGGTTTCTTCCATCGACTACAACGATTATGTGGGCAGAATTGCCATCGGCCGTATCGAGCGCGGCGTTATCAAGCAGAATCAGGAAGTAATGGTCTGCGATTATCATAACAGAACCGCTCCTTTCAAATCCAAGATCGTTTCCCTTTACACATTTGAGGGACTGAACAAGGTTCCCGTTGAAGAAGCGACGGTCGGTGATATCGTATGCTTCTCGGGTATCGAGGGCGTTACCATCGGTCAGACCATCTGCGCGGTAAACAACCCCGAGCCGCTTCCTTTCGTAAAGATCTCCGAACCCACCGTCGAGATGACATTCTCGGTAAATACCAGCCCGTTTGCAGGCAGAGAGGGCAAGTTCGTAACCTCCCGCCAGATTCGCGAGCGCCTTATGAAGGAAACTCTCAAGGACGTTTCCCTCCGCGTAAGCGACAGCGACACGCTGGACGCATTCAACGTTGCGGGCCGCGGCGAAATGCACCTGTCCATCCTTATCGAAACAATGCGCCGCGAGGGCTATGAGCTTTCCGTCAGCACCCCCCGTGTACTGACAAAGGAGATTGACGGCGTTCTGTGCGAACCTGTCGAGCGTCTTGTTGTTGATGTTCCCGCGGATTCCGTCGGCTCCGTTATGCAGAGCATGGGTCAGCGCAAGGGCGAGATGGTTTCCATGCACCCCATCGGAACACGTACCCGTCTTGAATTCCTCGTTCCCGCAAGAGGCCTGTTTGGCTACCGCGGCGAGTTCATGACAGATACAAAGGGCGAGGGTATCATGAACTCCGTATTCGACAGCTACAAGCCTTATTTCGGCGATATCCCGAGAAGAACCGTCGGCTCCCTTGTTGCATGGGAAACAGGCCCCTCCATCACATACGGTCTGTTCAACGCGCAGGAGCGCGGCACGCTGTTCATCGGCGCGGGCGTTCCCGTTTACGAGGGCATGATCGTCGGCGTATCCCCCAAGGCGGGCGATATCGTTATCAATGTATGCAAGAAGAAGCACCTCACCAACACCCGTGCTTCGGGCTCCGATGACGCGCTGCATCTTATCCCGCCCAAGCAGATGAGCCTTGAGGAGTGCCTTGACTTCATTCAGGACGACGAGCTTGTTGAAGTTACCCCCAAGAGCATACGCATGAGAAAGGTAATTCTCGAAAGAGATCTGCGCCTTAAGGCAGAAGCAAAGACCAAGAGATGATCGGATTTTTATCCGCGCAAAATAGCCCGACAGCGATGTCGGGCGTTTTTCGGCATTACATAAGGAGATATTTATGGTAAAGGATATGACAAGGGGACCGGTTGCCCCTATACTTCTTAAATATTCGATACCGCTGCTGATAAGCGTTGTTTTCCAGCAGCTTTACACCATCGCCGACAGCATGATCGCGGGCAACTTTATCAACAAGGACGCCCTCGCCGCCATCGGCGCATCCTACCCGATAACAATGATATTCCTCGCGATAGGAACGGGAATGAACATCGGATGTTCCGTCGTGATATCGACGCTGTTCGGCGCAAAGGATTACAAGAACATGAAAACCGCGGTTTTCACATCGCTGATTTCCACCTTTGCGATAGCGGTGATACTGACGGTCGTAGGATATTTCACGAGCGGCCTGTTCCTCGACCTGCTGGGCACGGACGCGGCGGTTTTCAAGGACGGACAGGATTATCTGAACATATACGTTTTCGGACTTGTTTTCCTGTTTATCTATAATATCTGCACGGGTATTTTCTCCGCCCTCGGCGACAGCAACACCCCGCTGTATTTCCTTATCGGTTCCTCGGTGGGAAATGTCGCGCTTGACCTGCTGTTTGTTGTTACGTTTCAGATGGGCGTGCCCGGCACGGCTTGGGCGACATTCATCTGTCAGGGCGTGTGCGCGGTGTTGGCTTTCATTGTGCTTATCCGCAGAATTGCAAAGATACAGAGCGAAAAATTCGCCTATTTTGAGTGGAGAATGTTCGGCAAGATATCCTCGCTTTCAGTACCCAGCATACTCCAGCAGAGCTTTGTTTCTGTCGGAAATCTGTTTATACAGAGCCTTGTAAACTCCTGCGGCGTTGATGTCATGGCGGGATATTCCTCCGCAATAAAGCTCAACACTTTCGCGATAACAAGCTTCTCCACCGTCTGCAACTCCCTGTCCAACTTCACCGCGCAGAACACCGGCGCAGGTCAGTTTATGAGAGTTCGCAAGGGCTTCAAGGTCGGCGCGCTGTTTGCGTTGGGAATTGCCGCGGTATTTTCGCTGTGCTATGTGATTTTCTCGGGAAACCTTATCTACCTCTTTATGGACAGCAGCGACGCAAACAATGCGGGCGCCGCTGAGGCGGGAATGCACTTCCTTACGATAGTTTCGCCGTTCTTCCTTGCGGTATCGCTGAAGCTTGTGGCGGATGGCGTTCTGCGCGGCGCGGGCAATATGCGCGCATTTATGATAACCACGTTCAGCGACCTGATACTCCGCGTGGGATTTGCATTCGTGCTTAAACCCATCTTCGGCGCGGACGGAATATGGTATTCGTGGCCCGTCGGCTGGACCATCGCGATGGTTATATCGCTGGTATTCTACATACGCCATGCAAGAAAACTCACAAAGCTGTCCGCCGAGTTAGAGGCGATAGACTGACATGGAGGTAAAATGACCGAACTCACCGTAACCAAAAACGACGCGGGGCAGCGTGCCGACCGCTTTCTGTCAAAGGCATACCCGAACCTTTCCCCGACGCTGGTCTGCAAGCTTATGCGCAAGAAACGCATAAAACTTAACGGCGCAAAAACCGAGCCTAACGTGAAGTTATTCGAGGGGGACGTGTTCCGTTTCTACCTCAGCGATGAGCTGCTTTCCAAGGCGCCCGCTGAGCGCACGAATGATTTCCGCACGGTGCCGTCGGATATCTCGGTCATTTATGAGGATGAAAACATTCTCCTCGTCGACAAGCCCGTTGGAATGGTCGTGCATGAGGATAATGACAATACATCCGACACGCTGATAAACCGTATCCTGTGCTACCTCTGGAAAAAGGGAGAATATATCCCAGAGGAGGAAAAAAGCTTCGTGCCCGCCCTCTGCAACCGTATCGACAGGAACACCTGCGGCATAGTCATCGCTGCCAAAAATGCGGAAAGCCTGCGGATACTCAACGCGAAAATCCACGACCGCGAGCTTGTGAAGCTGTACC
>CAVIFG010000235.1:0-3860 GCA_963641955.1 Escherichia coli | reverse complement strand
GCTTTTTGAAGCTGTCCGCGTCGTTTCCCCACCAGTACAGCCCCGCGTCCGCCTCGGGCAGCGGCTGCCATATAACGGGGATGTCCTCGTCCGCGAGAGTTTTAAGGAACTCCGCCGCCTTGTCGATGTCCGCCGCCAGCGCCCTTAATCCCTTGGAAATATAGCCATTCTCCAGCAGGGTATCAAGTTCCTCGGCGCCCATCAGCGCGGTGCCCTCCGTATCCTGCCCCGAAAGCGCCGCCGCAAGGTCGAATGCCCCCGCATTCACCCCGCGCGAGCCAGTCGGCGAATACCAGTGCCATGTGCAGGAAACTATTCCGCCCTTTCCGCCCCAGTCCGCCGCAAGGCGAAGCTCCTCCGCCATGCGCTCCTTGTCATCCTCGCCGTCGAGGGTGAGCAGCGCAATCTCGCCGCAGCGCATTGCGGGGTATCTTCCCGTTTCGGTATAGATGGCTTCAAGCTCGGCGTTGGTGCCGGGGGTGACATTCTGCCCCGTTATAACGTTTTTGCCATAGGAATTGGACAGGTACTTCATGGTGCCTATCGCCGCAACGGTGCTGCTGGGGCTTACGGGGGATTCCGCCGTGCGGTAGTATTCCCTCGGTACCTTATCCGAATTTTCGACTATAATATAATCCAGCGCCGCGCTGCCGCTCTCGCAGGTAAAATTCATTATCATCGGGCCGTTTGCCATGTAAAGATTATCCACGGCGATGAGGGAATAATCCGCGCTTTCCGACGCGGGGACATAATACACCCCCGCGCGCTCATTGTGCATATTGAGCGAAATGACCGCCCCGCCGTAGGAATGCACCGCCAGCGCCACGCTGTAATGCTGCGCCGCGGGTACGTCCGCGATATGCGTCAATGTCATGCCCTCGTCAAGCACGATATATCCCGTGCCGTCGAATTCGCCGTCGGTGCGGATATTCGCGTCGGTAACGCCGCCCTCGGCGTTAAGCTTCAGCTTCACGGGGGTTTCATCCTCGGGATACTCCTGCGGGGGGACCTCTTCGTATTCTGCGTGGGTGGTCTGCTCCGCGTCGGATGTTTCGGGGGCTGCGCTTTCCTCGCGACGGGGCTGGATATCCACGCAGCCGCTCAGCATTGCCGCCGCCGTTAACGCCGCAGCGTATCTCAGGATCTTTTTCATGGTTCCTCCGATCAGTTTTACTCTATTACGATAACGTCGCCGTCGTGTATCTGCTCGTCCAGCCTTGCTATCTTTCCGTTTAGGGTTATCACCGAAGCATGGGCAAGCAGCGACGTCGGGTCGTCCGAAAATGCCGCCGCAACATCAAGAAAAATCGGCAGCGTGCCGTCCTCCCGCATGGGGAAAGGCGCGGGTATGCCGTTTATTGTTATATTTACCTCGGCGGGCGTTGCAGCAGTGTTTTCAGCGGGAGTTTCTTCGGGAGATTCCTCCAAAACACCCTGCGCGTTATCCTCCGTGATAACATCCCCCTCGGAAAGCACGGTATCATCCGACGCTTTGTTTCCGTTGAGAAGCACCGCGCAGGTCACGCCGCTGATACCCAGCAGTGCGCCGAGGGTATCCGCCGAAACAAGCTCTATCGTATCGCCGTTTTCTATCTCGCGGTCGGATGTGACGGGCTTTCCGTTCACGCTTATATATAAGCCCGCGGTGCGCTCCTCCCCGAAAAGGGAAACAGAAAACGCGGAAAGGCTGTCCGTATCGAAATAATCCGAAAGATACGCCGCGGCATTCTCGCCGTCCTGCGCGATCTTTACGTTCACTTCGTCGCCCTTTCTAACAGTGCTGTTCAGCGCAGCTGGCTTTCCGTTCACGATTATCTCCGCAGGCACCGCGGATGTTCCACGCAGGGTCGTGCGGGCGCCGTTGAGGGTGAACGTAAGCGCCGTGCCTGATCTTCCCATAAGCTGGGCGGGCTTTATTCCGCTGAAATTAAGCAGCTCGAACACCGTAAGCCGGTTGGTGTCCAGCGCGCGTATTTTTCTGCCGTTAAGAGTGATGGTGGTGAAGTCGTAGGATATTCCCCTGCCCGCGGTCAGCGCTATGCCGAGGGGCGTGGTATGCTCCGCGCCTATCTCCATGCCCTTGGGTATCTCCACCCCGCGCATAAGCTCGCGCCTGCCGGTGATTACCCTCGCTTCGTCCATGCCCAGTCCCTTTGCGACCAGCGACGGCAGACCGTGCAGCCTGCTTCCCCCGCCGACAAGGAACACCGCCTGCGGCGCTTCTCCGTTGGCGCTGAGAATTTCCTTGCATATAACGTCGGAAAGCTGCTCTGCGGCGGGCTTTATCAGCTCAAGCACGCGCTCAGGGGTCACAGTGCAATCCCGCAGGAGGATATCCGTGTAGTGTATCTCCTTTTCGGAGGATGTCTTTATGCGCTCCGCCGTGGGGAAATCCACAAGAAGGCTCCGCATAAGCTCTTCCGTTACCTCGTCCCCCGCGACCGTCGCCATTCCGTAGGCGACTACGCTTCCCCCACGGGACACAGCCACATCGGACGTACCCGCACCGATATCGCACAGCGCAACATTTATCAGCCTTAATTCCTGCGGCACAACGGCATTCATCGCCGCGATTGGTTCCAGCGTAAGTCCCGCGACATCAAGCCCCGCGATATCCACCGCGGCGCACAGGCTCTCCACAACATAGGCGGGCAGGAATGCGGCGATCATTTCCGTTTCAAGCAGGGAGCCGCGGTGCCCCTCGGGCTTCGCGGTTTTGTATCCGTCCAGCGTGAGCGAAATAACGCTGTGACCGACGCAGTAGAAAGCGGATGTATCAAACTGCGCGGAAAACTGCTCCTCCGTTTTGCGGACGGCTTCCAGTTCCGCAGATTTGATATCGTCTGCGGTTATGGTCTTGGTCGGGTCGAGGGAATACTCCCACTTCGCCCGCATGGTTTTCAGGGCGCGGCCCGCCGCGGCAATGCAGACGTGCGACAGCTTTACCGACTGCCGCTTCTCCAGCGCCGCACGGACGGTCTTTATTACCTCCGCAACGGCTTCGATGTCCTCAATCTGTCCGTCGGTCATGGAGCGCTTTTCGTGGGCGGCGGTTTCCATGTCAATTATTTTATATCCGCTGTCCGTCTTTTCCGCGAGCACGCCCACAACCGTGCGGGTGCCTATATCCAGCGCAAATACGGTGCTGCCCTGGCGGCGTCTGGTATGGGTGGTGCGGGCAGGCTTCGCCGTTTTTCTGCCCTTTGCGGTGGACTTCTTCGCTGTCGTCTTTTTTTCCTTGCTGTCTTGTGCCATTCTGCCGCCTGCTTTCTGTCGTGTGGTGAATACGGGATGCCCGTCAGTCCTTTATTTTAAGCGCCTTGCGCAGTTCCTTTTCCTCGGAATTCAGCATTACTACCAGTATGATATCGCCGCTGCAAATCGTTGTCTGACCACGGGGGATGATGGTTTTTCCGCCGCGGTTTATGCAGGCAAGGTTGCAGTTTGGCGGGAGGGATAGCTCATGCAGCGCCTTTCCCTCCAGCGGGTAATTCTTCGGTACGGTTATCTCCATCAGCGAAGCTTCGTCGGTGTTGAGGGTGATGAGCCGCTTCATCGCACTGAGGTCTACCTCGTGCTCGAGAAGCTGGATGATGTTCTCCGTTGCGGATATTACGATATCAACGCCCAAAGCTTTCAGCGCGTCGGCATTCTTGGGGTTGTTGACCTTGGCGATGGTTTTCGGCACGCCGAAGCGGCTTTTTGCGATCTGGCAGCAGACGAGGTTGCTCTCATCCTGCCCCATTACCGCGATAACGGCGTCCGCCTTATCCGCGCCGCAGGCTTCGAGAGCCTCCACGGTGGTGCCGTTTCCGCAGCTTACCTCCGCGTCGAGATTATTCGCGCAGTACTGGCTCTGC
>CAVIFG010000234.1:0-3908 GCA_963641955.1 Escherichia coli | reverse complement strand
GTTTGCATTCTGTACACGCCAGTGTAATTTTTACTCTCACTTTCGGCACCTCCTATTTTCTTGCCTTTTCAGGCATTATTGCCTCCCTCAGCCGCGGAATTGCGGATTTAACGGGACAAATGCTTCGGCAAAAATTGCACAAAAAAATAAGCCCCATTCGAGGTAATACAATTATAACACATAATATATAACTTGTCAAGGGGTTTCCGAAAAAAATAGCAAAAAAACCGCGCAGGTCGTGCGCGGCTGTAAAATCACATATCCTGAAGGTCAGCGTCGGTAATGTCGTTTTCAAGATTATCCCGCGCAAGGTCGGTATCTATCGTGGAGTACACCTTTGAAATAGGCTTCTCGCTGTCCACCAACCCGTGCGGTTCGCTGTGCCACACTTTCTGCGACGGCGGCTTTGTTCCCGCTATGATGGGATTTGCGCGCTGTTTTGTATGCTTCGCTGCGCCCTGTAATTCGGGCACGGGAGCCGCATCACTATGCCGCGGCGGCTCGGGACGCTTCATTTCCTGTTTTGACATGATCATCACCTCGTGATTATTATGCCATGCCGCATGAATTATATCAGAGCGCAAATTTTCCTTTTTATTATCAAAATTTTCAAACAAATATCCCCCGAATTTCTTCGGGGGATGAAATTACAAAAGGATAAGTAATTACTTGTTCCAGTCGTAGAGCTTACGGATCTCTGCGCCAACCTTTTCGAGCTGGTGCTCGGACTCGATGCGGCGGCACGCGTTGAAGTGCATTCTGCCGATCTTGTTCTCGTTGATCCACTTGCTTGCGAAGGTACCATCCTGAATTTCGGTCAGAACCTTCTTCATTTCCTTCTTGGTATCCTCGGTGATGATACGCTTACCTGTCTCGTAGTCACCGAACTCAGCGGTATCAGAGATGGAGTATCTCATTCTGCTGAAGCCGCCCTGGAAGATCAGGTCAACGATGAGCTTCATCTCGTGGATGCACTCGAAGTATGCGTTCTGAGGATCGTAGCCTGCCTCTACCAGTGTTTCAAAACCAGCCTTCATCAGGGCTGTAACACCGCCGCAGAGAACTGCCTGCTCGCCGAAGAGGTCGGTTTCTGTTTCCATCTTGAAGGTGGTCATAAGAACGCCTGCGCGAGCGCCGCCGATACCTGCTGCATATGCAAGGCCTGTGTCAAGTGCTCTGCCTGTTGCATCCTGCTGTACAGCTACCAGGCAGGGAACGCCTCTGCCTACTGTGTACTCGGAACGTACAGTGTGGCCCGGGCCCTTGGGGGCGATCATTACAACGTCTACGTCTGCAGGAGGAACGATCAGACCGAAATGAATGTTGAAGCCGTGAGCGAACATCAGGGTCTTGCCTGCTGTAAGGTTCGGGAGGATGGACTCCTTGTAAAGATCAGCCTGCTTCTCATCGTTGATAAGGATCATGATGATGTCAGCCTTCTTTGCAGCCTCGAAAGCGGTGGTAACTTCCAGACCGGCTTCCTCAGCCTTCTTCCAGCTCTTGGAACCCTCGTACAGACCTACAACTACCTTAACGCCGCTGTCCTTGAGGTTCAGTGCGTGAGCGTGGCCCTGGGAGCCGTAGCCAATGATCGCAACGGTCTTGCCGTCCAGCAGGGACAGGTTGCAGTCTTCGGAATGATACATCTTTGCCATTGTTATTATCTCCTTTATGTATTTGAGTATATACGACGCTTATTCAGCGAGGTTTACGAATTAAATGCGAACCGCAAGTTCGCCTTTCTGCATGGCTATTGTGCCAGTGCGGACGATCTCCTTTATTCCGTAGGGCTTGAGAAGCTCTTCAAAGTTGTCGAGCTGCTGCTTGCTGTCGGATATTTCGATCGTCATGGAATTTGCGCAGATATCGGAAATTTTGCCCTGCGCCAGCTCGCATATGCTGATTATCTCGGGGCGCTGCTTCGGTGTGCAGCTTACCTTTATCAGCACAAGCTCGCGGGATACCATGCTGTCCGGTGCGAGAGTCTTAACCTTGATAACATCTATAAGCTTGTTGAGCTGCTTTTCGATCTGCTCAAGGGTGTAGTCGCTGCCGTCGGCAACAATGGTTATTCTGGAAACGTGCTCGTCGTCGGTGACGCCTACGGCGAGGCTGTCTATATTGAACCCTCTGCGGGCAAACAGACCTGCAACTCTTGCAAGGACACCCGCGTGGTTTTCAACCAAAACTGAAATAGTATGCTTCATGCGGATACCCCCGATCAAAGAATTGTCTTTTCATATTCGCCGACCACCGCTTCAATGAGGAATGGCTTATCGGAGGAGATCATGCGCTGTATCGCGCCCTCCATTTTATCGGGCGAATCCACAAGGACATTTTCAATGCCGTAGGCATCGGCAAGCTTGGTAAAGCTCGGGCTTCCGTCAAGCGAAACCGCCGTCAGTCTGCCGTGGTATGCATTCTCCTGAAGCTCGCGAACCATACCTAGGTAATTGTTCCGCATAACGACTATCTTTACATTTATGCCATGCTGAATAGCCGTAGCAAGCTCCATCGACTGCATCTGGAACGAACCGTCGCCGCACACCGCAACCACCTCCGCAGAGGGATCTGCAGCCTTGGCGCCTATCGCAGCGGGAACGGAATAACCCATCGTTCCCATGCCGCCCGACGTAAGGAAACGTCCGTCGTTAAGCGAAATATTCGCCGCTGTCCAGATCTGATTCTGACCAACGTCCGCCACAACAACGGAGCGCTCGGGCAGGAACTTGTCCAGCGTTCTGATAAACTCCTTCGGGTTTACGCAGCCCTCGGGGGCGGGAAGAATGGGCTTGTCCGCACGCAGCGCGTCAAGCTCCGCCTTCCATTCGTCGTGCGAAAGCTTCCCGTCAAACTGCTCGAGAAGCTGACCGAGAACCAGCGTGATATCACCGACGATCGGGATATGCGCTTCTATATTCTTGCCTATTTCGGCAGGGTCGATATCAATATGTACCACCGTAAGATCGTCGCGCTGCTTCATTGCCGCAATGGCTCTGTCGCCAACGCGGGCGCCCAGCAGTATCAGCGTATCGCAGGAATTGACCGCAGCATTCGCCGCCCTGCATCCGTGCATACCGAGCATACCATAATAAAGCGGACTTTTCGACGGCATTGCGCCGAGCCCCATCATGGTAGAAACCACTGGAACATCAGTGATTTCCGCGAGCTTTCTCATAAGGTGTACGCCGTCGCCGGTGAACAGGCCGCCGCCTGCGCAGATAAGCGGGCGCTTTGCGTCCTTTATTGCCTGAACGGCGCGCTTTATCTGATAGCCGTTTCCGAGTGTGCTCGGACGGTAGGAGCGGATATCAACGGTTTCGGGATATTCAAAATCTATCTCGGACTTCTGAACATCGTACGGAATATCTATCAGCACAGGGCCTCTTCTGCCCGTGCCGGCGATATAGAACGCCTTTTTAAACACCTCTGCGGTATCCTCGGGATGCTTTAAAAGGTAGCTGTGCTTTACAAACGGCTCCGCGGAACCTGTGATATCCGCTTCCTGGAACACGTCGCGACCGATTTGGTCGGAATTTACCTGTCCCGTGATAACAACCATCGGCACGGAATCCATGTACGCGGTGGCAATTGCGGTGATAAGGTTCAGCGCGCCGGGACCCGATGTTGCGATGGCAACAGCAGGCTTGCCGGTTATGCGGGCGTAGCCGCTGGCGGCGTGGCCGCCGTTCACCTCATGGCGAACCAGCACATGGCGTATATCGGTATTATATAATTCATCGTAAAAAGGGCAGATCGCCGCACCGGGATAACCGAAAACGGTGGTGATTCCCTCTGCTCTAAGGCATTCCGTCATTGCCTTTGCGACTGTCATACGGACTTTACTCAAACTGTGGATCTTCCTTTCGGGGAAAGTTGCGGCACATTCATCAGGCATGACCCGACTA
>CAVIFG010000233.1:0-3910 GCA_963641955.1 Escherichia coli | reverse complement strand
TATTTACGCGGTTTTGCTTGCCGTTATTCTGCGTTTTGTCAATGGAATTACGATGTTTTTTAATGCCGCAGTGACAGCATATCTTTTGTGGCTTGTGGTCGATTGGTATGATTTCCTGGTGGTGGATATCCTGCTGGCACCGTTCGATAAATTCTACAGGATGGCTAAGGTCAGCCCGTTTGAAAAATCAGCCGTTTGGTTCCATTTCAAGGGCAGTTTAAGAGGCATGATAATAGGACTTGTGTTTGCACCTGTTGTTGGTCTTATTGTAATGTTGATATAAACCGTTGAATTTCCGTTTTCGGGCAGTCTTGCTGACGGATAAATCGGAAAAACTTTTGCGGAGGATAAAATAATGAGTATTGTTGCAAAGCTTATCAACTCGGGAATGAAACTTTCAGGGATAAAGAAAAAATATTCCTTGCCGGAGGACAAGTTCCTTGATGAAGTGAATAAGATGAATAAAAGCCGCGGCTTTTATATCCCGAAGGACAAAAAGGCAGTATACATAGAACATGAAGTTCTGGGGCATAAGTGCCTGATAGTGCAGAAGAATGCGCAGAGGGCTGAGCGGGCGATATTATACTTTTTCGGGGGCGGCATGATGATCGGGCCTGATAAGGGCGATGTGGACGTTATTGTCAAGCTGGTGAATAAGACCGGCTGCGACGTGTGGTTTCCTATGTACCCGCTTTGTACAGAGTATTGTATTACGGACGCGTATGAAATGGCGTATGAATGCTATCGACAGATGACAGAGAAATATGGCGGTGGTAATGTCAGCACCTGCGGTTTTTCTTCCGGCGGCGCACTGGCAATCGGGGTAGCGGCATACAACAATACAATGCAGGATAAGCTTGCTATGCCGCGCCATATTGTGGCGGTATCCCCGGGAGAAGTTCCGTGGAATGACGAGGAGCGCAAAATTATGCAGCGCAATAATCCCAAGGATATGATGGTCGATTATGCTTTTATGGAAAAGGTAGAAAAGTTTGAGCGGCATGGCAGGGATGATGTCCCCGAATTTATGATACATATTTCAAAGGGTGATCTTTCGGGAGTGGATCATATTCATTTTGTGTATAGCGAGGACGAAGTCCTCTACGGCGCAAAGCAGAATTTTATAGATGCCTGCGAAAAATATGGCGTAAAATATACATTTACGCAGAGAAAAGGAATGTTTCATTGCTATGCCATGCTTCCGTATTTTAAGGAATCGAAGGAAGATTTCGAGGAAATTGCAAACATTCTGAAAATGTAGGCTGATTATCGGGCTGTGACACACTGACAAGTCACCTGCTGATAAGTGTTAAAAGGAGGTGCAGCGATTGTATAAAGAATTGATATCCGAGCTTACCCAAGAAATTAAGTGGGTAAAAATTCAACCTCCCTGTCCCGAAGAAGCTATTAATAACGCCGAAAAAGCGGTAGGTTATCCCTTTCCGAAGGAACTTCGCGCGCTGCTTCGTGAAATGAACGGCGACGGATATCTTCTCCTGTCGGCGGAAGATATTGTTGAACAGGCGAATCTCAACAGAAAAGTCCAACAGGAGTACAGCGATGAAGAATTTGCTAAAGATCTGGATAAGTTGATCTTTTTTGCGGGAAACGGCTGCGGGGATTATTACTGCTATCATGCCGATGCGGACGGGGTTATCGACGAAACCGCGATTTACATTTGGGAGCACGAGGAATCCCGCCTGAAACAGGTTGCTTCAAGCATGACGGAACTTATCACAAGATATTATCACGACGAAATATAAAATCGAGGTGGGAAACCAAAGCCCACCTCGATTTTGTTTTTATAACCCCAGCGCATATCCCGCCGCAATACCTATGACCGCTGATAGAACTATTATGATGATCGGATGTATCTTTTTGAACGCCAGCACCACCGACAGCACCGCAATTGCAAGGGTGATATAGAGGTCGACGTCCTCAAAGCGGGTCAGTGCCGCGCCATTCGGAAACAGCACGGTCATTCCGACGGAAACCGCCGCCGCGCCGATAAGCCCCACCACTGCAGGCTTAAGCCCTGTCATTGCACCCGAAACAACGGTGCTGTTCTTGAATTTGTCGTAAAACTTCGCGACCGCAAGGATTATTATAAACGACGGAAGAACCACGCCGAATGTCGCGCAGAACCCGCCGAGCCATCCTCCCACATTCATGCCGACGTAGGTCGAAACGTTTATCGCAAACGGCCCCGGTGTGCTTTCGCTGACGGCAATGAAATCCACTAGCTGTTCATTTGATAGCCAGCCGTGCGCTTCTATTTCCTGACGTATCATCGGCAGCATCGCATATCCGCCGCCGAAAGTAAACGCACCTATTTTCAGAAAGGTGAGGAAAAGGTCAAGATACATCATCCGTGCTTCCTCCTTGCGGCGAATGCGGAGATAATCCCCACCGCCGCGCAGCCGATTATTATGTAAAGCACGTTTATATCAAGAAATGCCGATACGGTGAACGCTATTGCCATCAGTATATAGGACATCGCACCCTTTGGACACTGCCTGAACATCGACCAAAGCGCTTTCAGTATCAGCGCCAGTACACCCGCGCGTATTCCGAAGAATGCATATTTCACGGCTTTTATTTCGGAAAACTGCTCCAACGCCAGCGAAAGCAGCGAGATTATCAAAAATGACGGCAGAACAACTCCTACTGTCGCAAGCAGCGCGCCCGAAAATCCGCAGACGCGGTATCCGACGAATGTCGCGGCATTCACAGCGATGGGCCCCGGGGTGGATTCGGCGATGGAAACGACCTCGAGGATGTCGTCGTCGCTAATCCAGCCGTGCTTTTCGGCGATCTCTTTTTGTATCAGCGGTATCATTGCGTATCCGCCGCCGAATGTGAATGCTCCTATTTTAAGAAATGCAAGGAATAATTGCAGTTGTTTTTTCATGTTTATCCTCTTTGATTTGCATTTGTTGTCGAAACAATTATATCACAATCGGCGTGGCAAGTCAACGTTTTTCGGGGAGGAATAACACGGCGAAAGCTGCCCGCGTTACGGCAGGCAGCTTTTTGTTTATTAAATTTCAGCAAACTCAATCCTGTACCCAGCCGATACTTTCGGCAGCGGCACGCGGTATTTCTCCGCAAGAGCAGGCCCGCAGGAATTAGAACCAACTCCCGCCATCCTGCCGTCGACGCAGACAACGCTGCTGCCGCATTTTTCAAGCTCAAAATTATGCCGTTTCGCCACAAGCTCCTCCTGAGTATACTGCGATGCGTTGAACGAGAACCGCTCGTCCGCAGTAAATTTCACCGAAACCTTGCCGTCGGATATCGTCATGTATTCACAGCCGAAGTGCGAGCCGTTTTCCTGCGGGCGGATGTAATCTTCGTGCAGCTCCGAGATGTCCGCGCTGAACTTTCCGATGTAGGATGCGTTGTGTTTGTCGATATAGCTTTCGTATGGGCCGTACCCGAAGTATTCCACCTTTCTGAAGCGCTCGGGCAGAAACATTCTTATCCCGAACCTCGGCAGGAATTCCACCTTCTCTGACATTTCCGCGCTGCACGCGATATCGAGCGCTCCGTCAGGGCTTATTGTGTATGTCACATCCATGCGCGCAAATGGTTCGTAAACGCTCCAGCCAAATGACTGCCGCAGGGATATTTCCGCGCCGCATTCGGCTTTCTTTACGGATACGCCGTAGTTTTTAACGGTGAAGTCGTTCAGATGCAGGCGGTACCAGTCCCATTTCATCACATCGTTGTCGGTGGGCGCGCGGAAGAAGTTGAACGTCAGCGGCTTGTCAAGCATTTCCTTTCCGCCAACACGAATCGACTCGAATGCCGAATGCCGCTTGCTGAATTTATACGTCACATTCCCCGCAGAAACTGTTATGCAGAGCGGCTCGTCGAGAATTTCGACCTTGCCGTTTATAACTGCAGG
>CAVIFG010000232.1:0-3922 GCA_963641955.1 Escherichia coli | reverse complement strand
CTCCACGCTTGCTTATCCGGAAACAGGCAACCTTAACATCCGCAAGAGCAGGCAGCTTGTAGAGGTGCTCTCTGACCTCAAAAACTCTGGTAAGGAGATAGTTTTTGTCACCTCCGGCGCGCAGTGCGTCGGAGCTTCAAAGGCGGGCTTTGTTTCCAAGCCGTCGGACATCCCCTCGAAGCAGGCGTGCGCCGCGATAGGTCAGTCCGAGCTTATGAAGTTTTACAGCGAGAACTTCGAGGAATACAACCACAAGGTCGCTCAGCTTCTTCTTACGCGCGATGTAATTTCAAATCAGGTGCGCAGGGAGAACGTTATAAATACGTTCAACAAGCTGTTTGAGATGGGAGTTATTCCTATTATAAATGCGAACGACGTAGTTTCGATAAAGCAGCTTGATTTCGACGAGAACGACACGCTCTCCGCGATAGTAGCAACGCTATGCGGTGCGGATCTGCTTGTAATGCTGACGGATGTGGACGGACTTTACGACGGCGACCCGAAGGATCCCTCGTCCAAGCTTATAAAGGAAGTCGACCACATCACCACCGACATCATCTCGCTTGCGCAGGGTTCGGGAAGCAGCGTCGGCACCGGCGGAATGCTTACAAAGATAGAGGCTGCGCAGATCGCCACCGAAGCGGGCATCGACACTGTTATCATCGGCAACCATGACCCGCGCCTGCTGTACGAGCTGTTTGAGGGCGACCCCGTGTGCACCTACTTCAAGGCGGCAAACTGACATCACTGTCCTGCATCGAAAGGATATATTATGGAATACATTGAAACACTGGGCGCTGCTGCGAAGAAAGCTGCGGCGTACACATCGGCACTCAAGGCGGCGGAAAAGAACGCCGTACTTTCCGCTATTGCCGAAAAGCTCCGCGCCAATACCGACACCATCCTTGCTGCAAATGCCGTTGACATCGAAAATGCCAAGAAAAACGGCATGACAGCTTCGCTTATCGACAGGCTGACGCTCACCAAGGAGCGCATTTACGGCATTGCGGAGGGCGTTGAAAAGGTAATCGCGCTGCCCGACCCCATCGGCGAGGTCATCGGCGGCGGCGAGCTTCCCAACGGATTAAGACTTGTAAAGCGCCGTGTCCCCATCGGGGTCATCGGTATGATATTCGAAAGCCGTCCCAATGTAACGGTTGACGCGGCGGTGCTTTGCTTCAAGGCGGGTAACGCGGTCATTCTCCGCGGCGGCAGCGACGCGATAAATTCCAACAAGGCACTTGCGGATCTCATGCGCGGCGCGCTGGAAGAAAAGGGCGCGGACAAGAACTGCATCCAGCTTGTGGAGGACACTTCTCGCGACGTCGCAAATGCGATGATGAAGCTCAATCAGTACATCGACCTGCTTATTCCCCGCGGCGGCGGCGGACTTATCCGCACCGTTATCAACAACGCAACTATTCCCGTCATACAGACGGGCGAGGGCAACTGCCACGTTTATGTTGATGAAACTGCAGACCTTGATATGGCTGTTAATATCATTAACAATGCGAAAACACAGCGCCCCTCCGTTTGCAACGCGATAGAAAATATTCTTGTACACAAAAACATAGCGCCGCAGTTCTTTGCGAAGCTTGACGCGCTCTGGCAGGGCAGGGTCACAATCGTCGGCGACAGCGAAACAGCAAAGCATATTGCTGTTGAAAAGCTTGCCGATGACACTGACTATGCTACGGAGTTCCTTGATTACAAGCTTTCTTCAAAGGTAGTAAACGACATCGACGAAGCCATCGCGCACATCAACCGCTTCGGCACAAGGCACAGCGAGTGCATTGTGACATCCTCGCTCAGAAGCGCGGAGCATTTCCAGCAGATGGTGGACGCGGCGGCGGTCTATGTAAACGCCAGCACAAGATTTACCGATGGCTTTGAATTCGGACTTGGCGCGGAGATAGGCATTTCCACGCAGAAGCTCCATGTCCGCGGCCCGATGGGACTTGAGGCACTCACAACATATAAATATCTTATCAACGGTGATGGTCAGATCAGAGGCTGACCCCGAAAGGAACAGATATGGCAAAGAAAAGGCGGAACAATCCGCAGACCGCTCCGAAAAGAGCGGATAAACCTGCCGAAAACAAGGCACAGGAAAAAGCGCCTGTCGAAGCGGGAACGGTAATTGAGCAGTTATTCGGTTCGCTTGAAAGCGAGCCGGATATAGAAAATGATATCGCGTCCCTCGGCGGGGAAGAGCCTGCCGAAGAGGAAGCTATTCCCGAGAAAAAGCACAAAAACGGATTTTTCTTCGGATTTGCGGTTTTCATTATCGTCATGGCAATAATAGGCTGCGTGTCCACTGTGCGCTTTATAGCTAATTTTACGGGAAGCCTGCTGGACAATACGTCGCTGAAAAACGAGTTTGCACAGTTTATTTTCCCCGTGGTCGTAAACGATATCGCGCCGTTTGAAAGCGTCACCGAAATACCTAATTCCACAAAAATCACCTGCGGAATATGGAACATCCTTATAAATAAGGACACATCCCAGTATGAAAAAACGGGCGGCGGAGTGCTCACCATTCCCGAGTACGACGTCACTGCGGCGTGCAAGGAGATTTTCGGCAGCAACGCCTCGATAGAACACCAGACCGCAGGCACCGCCGAAAACCGTTTTACCTACGACGAGGACAACCACGTTTATATCGCTTCCAAGAACACACGTTATCTCACATATTCTCCGACCATCGTAAGCATGAGCGAAAGCGGAGGAACATACACGCTTATCGTTGGCTATCTGCCGCCGTCGCTTGCTTCCGTTGCGGGCATAAGCGGCATGGAGGCTTCGCCGGAGAAATACATGGAATACACCATCAACCGCTGGGACAACAAGGATACTCTGATGTCGGTTAGATTTACGGAGTATGTTCCCGAAGGCGCTGACTGATAATCAATAAATAAACTCATTTCAGGAGGAAAATAAATGACATCCAATTTTAAAAAGATCACTGCCGCTGCCGCGGCTATCGTATGTGCCGCTTCTCTCTGCGGCTGCTCCGATTCGGGCTACGTTATGACCGTTGACGGCGAGCAGATAAGAAACGGAATTTACCTATCTTTCATGCAGTCATCGTACAGCGATGCAAGAAGCGAGATAACCGACGAAAAATCCGATAACGGCGATACATCCGAAGTCGGCGACGTATTCGGTTATGACATCGACGGTGTAAAGGCTTCCGAGTGGATCAAGAACGACACCCTCGACAGCATCAAGAGATTTGTTGCAGTAAAGCACCTCTGTGCAGAATACGGCATAGAGCTTACAACCGATGATCTCACCGAAATCAACGACGAAGTAAATTCCATCTGGAACGACGAGAACTACTATGCACAGTATTTCTACAACACAGATACCATCGGCGCGTACTATGATTCCATCGGTATCGGCAGAGATTCCATGACCGAGATATCCAAGTACAGCTCACTCCGCAATAAGCTCTTTACACATTACTATGACACCGACGGACTTACCCCCGTTACCGATGAAGAATTTGACGCATACATCAAGGAAAACTATGCAGGTGTAAAGTATATCGAGCTTGAATTTGACGATTACGGCGGAATTGCCCTCAAGGAAGAAGCGGATATTCAGGCAGTAAGAGATACCGCAAACAGCTACGTTGAAAGACTGAACAACGGCGAAAGCTTTGTTGATATAAAGTACGACTACGATCTCCAGCAGGCGCAGAACAAGGCAAGAGCCGACGCAGAGGATAACTACGATTCCTCCGAAACCGACAAGACCCTTGAAGAAGTTGTTCAGGAAGCGATCGATGCTGCAACTGCAGAAAAGGCAGAGTCCGAAACTTCCCTCGAAAAGATGATAAGCAAAAGCTCCTCCTCGCTGGACGCGGACGTAGCCGACTACATCTGGAGCATCGCGGATGATTCCAAGGCATCCACCT
>CAVIFG010000231.1:3038-3953 GCA_963641955.1 Escherichia coli | reverse complement strand
CAATCAGGTCGCGGCGATGGACACGATAATTTCGTGGGCGGAGCTTATGGAGCGAAGGGATAAAACTCTCGAGGAAATTGAAGAATAAACCCAAAAAGGAGCAGTTTGAAGCTGCTCCTTTTTAATTTAATAGGTTGATTTTTTTGTTTTGTTGTGATATAATGTCCATGATGGTTAGTCTACAATAACCAAAGTGTGATTTTGGAGGAAAAGCATGAGCAAGCACCTTGAAATAAGCGAGATAACGGCGATAACTTCGCCGATAAAGGAGTGGCTTAAAACCCGCTACGGAGAACCGCAGAGCCAAAAAATATGGGGCGAGGTATGCGAGCAATATAATGAATACATGAAAGACCTGCCCGATTACGGTGGCAAAAAAAATCCCCATGCAATTGGAATATACGGCGCTGTATTGATATTTTCGCTGTATCCGCTGCTTCCCGATCACCCGCCGGTGGAGGAATTGCAGGATATAGTTCAGGAAACGTTCATGGCGTCCTTTAAAAAGCTCGGGAAAATATTCAACCTGAATCGTAAGGCGGATATGCGGCTTATCAATTTCGTTTTCAATAAAGTAGGTGACAAGGACCGCAAACATATAAAGCAGTGTCCGGAGTCATTCTGCAATGTTGCATTGCCGTTTGATAAGGAGAATTATGCAAGCAGCTATAACTTTACGCAGTGCCCCAACGCCGAATTTGCGAAAAAGCATGGTCTGCTCCATGTTCTGCCGCTTTTCTGCAACTCCGATTTCTATGGTATCAGCCTGATACATGGCACGCTGATAAGGTGCGGCACCTGCGGCAATTCCGACAAATGCGACTATTGCGTCGTTGGTTCGGAAAGCCCCATGGCGCAGAAATATGAATTGGTAAAGGATGAAATGGGCTTCCTTGTAAGCAGGGAAAAATCATA
>CAVIFG010000231.1:1146-3028 GCA_963641955.1 Escherichia coli | reverse complement strand
GTTTTATTGTATCACATTGCAGGTGAAAAGTCAAGCGTTTTCGGCTCAGCTTTCCTTGACAAGATCGTATAAATACGCGCCGTCGCCTATCTGCCTTATCTGAACATTCTTCATCCCAAGGTGGACATATTTGTCGCGCTTAAGCACTGCGTCCGTTTCGAGGATAACGGGGCAGTGCTTTTTCCTGCCGTCCTCAAAGGCAATGTCCAGCGCCTTGCGCATAAATCCCTGACCCTGATACTGCTTGCGCACAACAAGCATTCCAACGAAAATGTACGGCTTTTTCGTTTTCTTGAATGTGTCCTCGTAGGACTTGCCGCCGCGCTTTATGGCTTTCATCATGTTTATGCCGCCGCCGAGCCCAATAGTGCTGAATATAGCTTTCATCAGTTCCATTCCTGCGGAGGCGGGCATTTTCTCGCGGGAATATCTGTACGCCACAAACGCTTCGTGGTTTTCGCTTGTGCTGTAAAGAAATCCACCCTTTATCATGGCGCGGGCGTAACCGCAGATGTAATTTTTCACGTTGTCGCGGCTGCCGAAAAGATAGCCCATGCCTTTTTCACCGTTTGCATATACATGGTCGGCGAATGCTTCTCCGATATCCTCAATTTCTCTTTCGCTCAATTCCGTTATTTTTACCATGTTTCCTCCCGTTTACTTTGCCATCGGGCTTTTGTCGCCCACAAACCAGTAGTCGCATATATCCCCGCCGGAAGCCAGCGTATGTTCGCGAATAAGTTTCGCGTGCATAAGCCCTGCCGTAAGAAAGTCGATTTCGCACATGACAGGCAGGACTTCCAGATACCCCTCTTTCCGCGCAAAGTCGTTAAGGGGACATTTGGTGAAATGATAGTAAAATCCCTCGGAATGCTTGGTTTTGTCGAAGTTGAAATCCCACGATGCATCCTTGTACTGTGGGTGATTTTCCAGCCATTCTGCGTTCTTTATCATCATGTTTTCTATGCGCTTCATTCCCGACGGCTTGTTTGCGTTTATGTACAGACCCATCAGCTTCAGCATGGGGCTGCCGAGAATTTCGTGTGTGATTTCGCGCAGGTCGTCAACGGTTATTTCTCCGTCCGCAGCTTCCCATAATGCAAGGAAAATCAGGCACTGATAAATATTCGATGACATGGGGTTATCCTTGCCGACGTCATTAATGCGGTTCAGCATACCGCGGTATATTCCGTCGGTTTTCTTGAGCAGCTCCGCGGATTTTTCTTTTCCGAAGCGTTTTACAAGACTGCGTTTTGTCAGCGGGATCAGCATTTTCCAGTATTTATCCGTATATTCCATCATAGGTCTGTCCTCCTGTTATCTAAGTTAGCTATATCTAACTTGCTGATATCGATAATTCCATATACATTCTACCATATTGTGCAGAAAAAATCAATAGCCGCCCAAAATGAAACGGGCAGCTATCGTGGATATCCGCTGTAAATCGAGGGTTTATTCCATCATCTTTTTATAATTCGTGCCCCACTGCGCCATTGCGTCGATGATAGGGCGCATGGACTCGCCCAATTCGGAGAGGGAGTATTCCACCCTCGGCGGGACTTCGGGATAGACCGTGCGGGTCACGATACCGTCCGCTTCCATGGAGCGAAGGCTGTCGGTCAGCACTTTTTGGCTTATTCCCTCGAGATCCTTTTTCAGTTCGTTAAATCGCCACGGGCGGGTAGTCAGGTTGCGGATAATAAGCAGCTTCCACTTGCTTCCGATAAGCTGAACCGTTGTTGCGACAGGGCAGGCGGGTAGTTCTTCCTTGGTGAGCATACATACATCTCCTTTTGAATGTTATATTCATATTATAGTGCAGCATTCGTTTTTTTTCAAGTGTTTCTGCAAATAAAAATTTTTTCGTACCGAAACCGTATTG
>CAVIFG010000231.1:0-1136 GCA_963641955.1 Escherichia coli | reverse complement strand
GTATTGCTGCGCAAAAGTCACAAAAAGGTGACCGGGTAACAAAAAAGTGCGTACTTGTGCCGCCGGATAATTTGAGTATAATTAGAATTACAGAGGGCGGCAAAGCCCTTGAGATCAAAACGGAGGTAACAAAAATGGCACTTTCAAATCTTATCGGATGGAACACGGACATGGCAAACGAACCCGCAGCCGCCTGCGGAACAGCCTGCGGCGCAGGCGACAAACCCGCCGAAAAGCCCGCCGCTTGTGGAACAGCCTGCGGCGCAGGCGACAAACCCGCCGAAAAGCCCGCCGCTTGCGGAACGGCCTGCGGTGCAGGCGACAAGCCCGCCGAAAAACCCGCCGCTTGCGGAACGGCCTGCGGTGCAGGCGATAAACCCGCCGAAAAGCCCGCGGCTTGTGGAACAGCCTGCGGTGCAGGCGACAAACCCGCCGAAAAGCCTACAGCTTGCGGTACAGCCTGCGGCGCATCCGACAAGTGACCCCAAGCGTCCCAAGAAAAACTTGGGGCGTATCTCCGAAAGCACGACCGATCGTCCTCTCGGAAATGCGCCCCGTAAATCAAGGAGAATAAGCATGAAACAGTATTTTTCATTCCAGTGGCATATAACCGACGAGTGCGATCAGCGCTGCAAGCACTGCTACATATTTTCGGAGAACACCTGCAAAAAAATAGACAGTATGAGCTGGCAGCAGATGCAGGATACATTCTATAACTGCCTTGATTTCTGCAAGGTTTATAACAGACTTCCGTATTTCTATATCACCGGCGGCGACCCTATCCTCCACCCGAACTTCTGGCAGCTTCTCGGGCTGATGAAGCAGAACGAAATCCCGTTCACCATACTCGGCAACCCGTTCCATCTCACCGATGAAGTATGCGGCAGGCTTAAAGAATATGGCTGTGAAAAATACCAGCTCTCCATCGACGGTCTGCGCGAAACCCACGACTGGTTCAGAAAGCCGGGAAGCTTCGATACAACGCTTGAAAAGATAGGCTGCATAAACCGCGCGGGAATACGCTCCGTGGTTATGACCACAGTTTCGGGAACAAACATTGACGAAGTCCCCGCGATTATCGATGCGGTTGTGAATGCCGGGGCGAATGTGTTCGCCTTTGCGCGCTACTGCCCGAC
>CAVIFG010000230.1:0-3989 GCA_963641955.1 Escherichia coli | reverse complement strand
GCTTATCAGCGAACGGGTCGAGGACTTTTCCGAGGTCGGTTATCATATTGAAGCGGCGGGCGATAAAGCCGTCGGCGGCGTCGGTCAGTCCCGAAAGGACGACTATCGCCGCAGCGATGACGTACCCGTTCGCCTCCTCGCCGATGTCGATGTTGTAACGTATCTCTCCGTTTTCCCATAAGAATACTACAACAAATATGGGGATAAGAAGAATACGGATAACTGAAAGGATATTCGGTATCTTGGTTATGTCGCGGATATTGATGTTCATACCTTGCTCCTGTGGAAAGTTACTGTTTGTTGTCTGTGTTGTCGGTTTTTTCGGGGCTGTTCTGCTCCTGCGCGGGGGCTTCGTCGGTGTAGGTGGTGAGCTTCTGCACGCGGGCGAGAAGATCCTCTACCTTTTCCTTGGTGACGGGTTCCTCGGGCTTTTTCGGGGTGTTTTCAACAACATCTATGTTGTTGCGGATGCTCTGCGCGAACGCAACGGCTGCGTCCTCGGCGCGCTTTTCCATGGTCGCTTCCTTTTCGGAGAACACGGGGACAGGAACAGCGCTTTCATCCTCCTCTTCATCGCCGACGGGGAGATTTCTGTCCATACGGCGGTTGATGGTGTTGAGCGCGCAGCCCACACCGAGGAGTATCCAGAACACGGGCGCCACGGAAACAACGGAGTCGTTGAACAATCCCGCGGCGAGGTAGCCGATTATACCCAGCATAATGGATATGCCGAAGATCTGCTCGGCGCGGTATTCCTTTTTCAGAGCGTATAACCGCAGGCTGTCCACGATGTAGTAGCCGCAGATCGCGAGGAACGCGATGAGGGCGATAAGTCCGCTGGAGAAGAATATCTGCAAATAGAGGTTATGCGGCTTGTCGACTACGATATTGAAGCCCTCGTCGTAGGAATAATACTTCGCGAGGAAGTCGTTCTGCGGGAACTCATACGCGAATGTGTCGGGGCCGTAGCCTATAAGCAGGCAGTTCTTTAGCAGAGGCATGGTCCTCGACCAGATATAACCTCTCGAGGAACCGAGCTTTTCCTTGCCCTTGAAGCCGAAGGACTCGGCGTTTACGGGGGTGATGCGCTCGCCGGTGTTGGCGTCGATCATGTGTATCTGCTTTTCATTGAAAAGCTTGAAGGTGAGGATAGAGGTGTCGTTGTCGTTGAACCATAAGAAAATGACATCCTTATGATCCATGCCCTCTTCGGAGCTGAGTATCTGAAGCGAGATACCGTCGAAGCGGCTGTCGTTTATCTTTACGACGCCCTTTTCATCGTAGGTCACGGGGACGGTATTGCCCTCGGCGTCGGTGAAGGAATATCCGCCGGTGATGGGCTGATATGTGAGGGTCAGGGTGTCGGTCTGCGCCTTGAAGGAAAGGCTTCCGTCGTCGTTGTGGAGTATCTCCCTTACGGGGAGGGTGGAGAAGAGGTCGGCGCTTTCGTCTGCGGGTGTGAAAAGGCTCACCACGTCGCTGAATACCGACGGGATACGGTCAAGCAGCCTGCCGCCCATGGCGAAGTTTGCCCCGACAACTATCACAGCCGCAGCGCAGACCACAGCAAGGGAGCGCTTCCAGTGTTTAATTATAACTCTCGCGAAAACGATTATGCCGACGATGAGCGCGGCGGCGATGGCAACGAAGCCGCTTCTTGCGGAACTTCCCATCAGCATGAATACAGCGAGGACGTCAAATATTGCGAAGAGAATTCTGTGGGATGTCTTTCCGTCGAAGATAAGCATGACGGTGAACAGCGGGATAACAAGACCAACGAAGCTGCCGACGTAGTTGTAGTGATACAGCATTCCGTACATGGATCCGTAGTTTATGTCATTGGAAAGCTGGAGGTAGTCGCTGTATTTTCTGTCGACGATGAGAGTGCTGAACCAGTCCCATGTTACTGGGTTATTTCCCGTGAACTGAAGAAGCCCCATCAGCGCGTTGACGCCGACACAGATGAACAACGCATAGATAACATATTTGAAATTCTGAGTAGTTCTGAATGCATACATCGTGAAGAGGAATATCACGAAATAGCAGGCGATGGTGAAGAAGCCCTCGGCGCGGTCATACACGCCGCCGAATGCGATATCGCTGTAATCGGAGAACAGCGACGAAAGCAGCGTCATCACTACATATACCGCCGAGAAGCCCACCAGCACAAGGCTGCGCTTTTCCGAGCGGCGGAACATGAACCCGCAGCAAACCAGCGCCATCGCTATCATGATTATCGCAATGAGCACTACGGCGAACGCCTTGCACTGCGAGAACGTGTCGGGGTTATAATAGGTGCCGTCTATTTCCGTGCCGCCGAAGAGCCTGAACGTGTCCCTCAGCGTGGAAGCGACCAGCGTCGCGTGCATGAGTATCGGTACGATCGCAAGGGCGACCACCGACGGGAAGAATATGGCGAGCGACGTCATATCCGTTTTCTGTTTGTTTGTCATAGAAAATTTCTCCGGATCAAATTTTTTCTTTTTCGGTTTTGAGTTTGTGATCTTTTCCTTGTTTACAAAGCTGAAAAGCGTGCGCAGCAGGATGGAAACATCGAGGAAGAACGTCCAGTTCTCTATGTATTCAATGTCATATTCGATGCGCTTTTCGATGGAGGTGTCGCCGCGGTATCCGTGCACCTGCGCAAGACCCGTTATGCCCGGCTTTACCTGATGCTTTATCATGTACATCGGTATTTTGTCCTTAAAGGTGTTGACATAATACGGTATCTCGGGACGGGGGCCGACAAGGCTCATGTCGCCTTTGAGCACGTTGAAGAGCTGCGGCAGCTCGTCGATGGAAAACTTGCGGATGAAGGAGCCGAAGGGCGTTTTGCGGGGATCGTTGTTTGTGCTCCATGCAGTGTCGGAGGTGCTGCTGTCGCGCATGGAGCGCAGCTTATACATCGTGAAGGTCTTTTTGTTAAGACCGACGCGCTGCTGCTTGAATATCACCTTGCCGCCCATGGTGAGCTTTATTATCAGCGCACTTACAAGCATTATCGGCGAGGTGAGTATTATAAGAACAAGCGAGCCGATTATATCAACTGCGCGCTTCAGAAACGCGTTTCCGATGTTGTCCAGCGGGACGCGGCGGATGTTCATAAGCGGCATATTGCCGACAACATCAATTGAGGAAGCCACCGACATATACTTATATATGGCGGGGATAACGGAAATTTTCGTTCCAGTAAGCTCGCAGGCTTCCACGACATCTGCGAGGTGGTCGACCTCGTTTCCGTCCAGCGCACAGACCACTTCATCGTAGCAGCGTTTTTCGAGGGCGGAGAGGACGTCGGTGTATCCGCCGACCCACGGTGCGTCAAGTGCGTTTTCCTCGCCGATGTATCCGGCGCATTCAAGCCCGAGGGATGGGTCGGATGTGATGGCTTTTAGGTAATCACGCGCGGCATTGTCGTTTCCGACGATGAGCACGTATTTTCGGTTCAGTCCGTTTTCGCGGAAAGCGCGGAGGGATTTCCGCAGGATGAACCGCTTGAGCGATATGGCTATGAAGTCAAGCAGGAGGAATACCAGCAGCGCAAATCGCGAGAAATTGAATATCTTGACGATATACAGAAGCGTGAATACCAGTATTCCATCCGCAATGAAGGCTTTGGCAAGCTTGGTTATCTCCGTCGAGAAATTTTTTGTCCTGAACGAGTCGTATAATCCCAGAGAAGCGAAAGTTATAAGCTGGACGGGAACAAACACGACCGCAAGCTTCAGATAGTCGACGAGCGGGAAATTACGGTCGAAATCAAGCAGGTTGAAAACGATGTAAAACGCCGCCGCAACGGAGATGAAACCGATAATTGCATCGCTAAGCACATTGAGCCTGTTCAGCAGTTTTTGGTTTTCTTTTATCATTACATATCCTTATTGCAGTGTTTAGTGGGAAATTATCGTAATTACACAATAATACATTTTAATTATACCACATCTGACGGGGATATGCAACAATATTCGGGATTTTAAATCATGTATTTG
>CAVIFG010000229.1:0-3993 GCA_963641955.1 Escherichia coli | reverse complement strand
GACTATTTCAAAATATCTTGCGAAGTAAATATATAACAGCAAGGAAAAAGAACAAAATCAGGGCGAGGTAATTAAATGAAATTAAAAAAACGACTAACACACATAACAGGCCTTTTGCTGTCGCTGATTTTATTTGCGGCGCCTGTTCAGCGTGTTTTGGCGGAGGAAGAAGCAATTCCCGCATCAGACCGCAGGGTCATCCGCGTGGCGTTCCCGACGCAGGAGGGCATGAGCTTCTTCGGGCATTCGGGAAAAGTTACGGGATATAACTACGATTATCTTGAAAAAATCTCGGAATACACCGGTTGGGAGATGGAGTATGTCCCCTACGGCAGCGCGGACGGAAACGAAGCCGTAGGCTCTGCAATAAACGACCTAAAAGACGGCAAGGTGGATCTTCTCGGCCCGCTGCTCAAGAACAAGAGCACCGAGGAACTGTTCGACTTCCCGAAAAACAGCTACGGCACCGTATATACAACGCTCTGTGCGCAGGCCTCGGGCAGTATCCGCGAAAACAACATCTACAACGTCGACCTGCTGCGGGTAGGTTTGTGGGAGAAAGCGGAAACCCGCAACGAAGAAGTCCTCACTTACCTTAAATCCGAAAATATGCCCTACGAGATAACCTACTACGAAACCGCCGCGGAACAGCTCGAGGCGTTCAATAGCGGCGAGGTGGATGTTATCTCCAGCGTGTCGCTGTCGCCCGTCGCGAATTCAAGGATAGTCGCGCAGTTCGCCCCCAGACCTTATTATTTCGCGACAACAAAGGGCAACACCGACCTGATACAGAAGCTGGACGAAACGATAGAACTGATAGATCTTGTTGACCCCAACCTGCAGGATGATCTTTACAACAACTATTTCCGCGTTGTGAACGACGCTTTCCGCATTACGGACGAGCAGGCAGAAGCAATTTCTGCGCAGGGTACGCTCCGCGTGCTCTGCTCGGAAAACGCGGCGCCGTATGCCTATAGGCTGAACGGCGAGCCATCGGGTATGCTGGTTTCCATCCTTAATGATTTCGGCGAGAAAACGGGGCTTTCCATAGAATATACTTTCTGCAAGGATCGTAAGAACGCGAGGGAAATGCTCGCCGAGGGCGGCTATGATATTCTGATAGGCATACCGCTGACCTCGGGGCTCTGCGCGGAGCTTGGGTTTATCAACAGCGCGCCCGTTATACAGTCCGTGCTCGCCTATGCGCAGCACCCGACAAAGAGCGGCGGGGATACAAGCAATCTCACCATCGCGCTTGTAAAGGGTCTGCAGGAGCAGATACCCACAAGCGAATATGCGGACGTTATCCTCTGCGATAATTCCAAGGCCTGCGTAGAAGCGGTAGAGAGCGGCAAGGCGGATGTCGCCGCGGGAAGCCGCGCCGCACTTGAGTATTACATATACGAGGACGGCAGCTCCCTTGTTACCAGCCTTATCCCCGGGCAGGTGCAGAATGCAAACTTTGCATTCGACAGAAATGTTTCCCCGTATCTGCTGGCGGCGATGAACAATTACATCAACAGCATCTCCGAGGATTCCCTTGCAAGATACCTCAGCAGCGGCAACCTGCACCCCGAGTCCACCTCCGTGATGATGTATTTCCGCAGCAATCCTGTTCAGACTGTCGCGATAATCGTGATAATCGTTGCGCTGATAGCGGCTCTGGTGGTATTCCTGCTGACCCGTTCCTCGAAGCAGCGCGCAAAGATGGAAGCAATGCACAACAGCCAGCTCCGCGAGGCGCTTCAGATTGCAAAGGACGCAAACGAAGCGAAGTCCACGTTCCTTTCCAACATGAGCCATGATATACGCACCCCCATGAACGCGGTCATCGGTTTCTCCACGCTGCTTGCGCGGGACCCCGGCGATAAGGTCAAGGTGCGCGAGTATGCAAGAAAGATAAGCGCGGCAAGCAACCATCTGCTGGGACTTATCAACGATATACTGGATATCTCCAAGATAGAAAGCGGCAAAATGTCCCTGCGCCAGTCGGTGTTCTCAATTGATGAACTGATGGAATCCATCAATGTTGTTATCCGTCCGATGGCGGGGGCGAAGAAGCAGACGTTCAAGATCAGCATGGGCAAAATGTCTCACGAACTGTTCGTCGGCGACAAGACGCGTATCAATCAGGTGCTCATAAATCTGCTTTCGAATGCTGTAAAGTACACCCCCGACGGCGGAGATATCAGGTTCGAGATAGCGGATATGGGCAGCTCCTCCTCTTCCGTGGAGAAGATACGTTTCGTGGTTTCCGACAACGGCTACGGAATTACGGATGAATTCAAGAAGGTGATCTTCGATCCGTTCACGCGGGCGGAGGACAGCACCACGAACAAGCAGGTCGGCACAGGACTCGGTCTTGCGATAACGAAAAATATAGTAAATCTCATGGGCGGCGCCATCGACCTCGAAAGCGAGATAGGACAGGGCACAACCATCACCGTTGAACTGCCGCTGCAGCTTCCGCACGAGGAATCCGACGAGCATTTCTGGGAGCACCACAACATTTCCCGAATACTGCTGGTTGACGACGATAAGGGCATATGCGACGGCATAAAGCACAACATGGATGGCAGCGGCGTTGAATTCGACGCGGCATACAGCGGCGAATCCGCGGTGGAACTTGTCAAAAAGGAATATGCGGCGGGAAGAGAATACAGCACCATCATCCTCGACTGGCAGATGCCCGGCATGAACGGCCTTGACGCGGCGCGGGAGATCCGCAAGATAATCCCGATAGACACGCCCGTGCTGTTCCTTACGGCATATGACTGGACGGAGATAGAAACCGAGGCGCTGGAGATAGATGTCGACGGATTTCTCGCGAAGCCGTTTACCACGATGAACCTTAAAGAAAAGCTTATCGAGGTGGAGCACTTCAAGAATTCGATTTCCGGGGAAGAGGCTTCGCTTGATCTGCACGGGATGCACTTCCTGCTTGCGGAGGATAACGAACTGAACTCCGAGATAATCACGGAGCTGCTGAAAGCCGAGGGAGCGACCTGCGACATAGCAGAAAACGGACAAATTGCCGTTGAGAAATTCACGTCCGCGCCCGAGCATACCTATAATGCGGTGCTGATGGATGTTATGATGCCGGTCATGAACGGATACGAAGCGACGAAGGCTATCCGCGCGTCCTCGCACCCCGAAGCGCTGACCATTCCCATCGTGGCGATGACCGCAAATGCTTTCGTAAAGGATGTTCAGGACGCCCTTGACGCGGGCATGAACGCGCATATCGCAAAGCCCATAAACATGGACACTCTGAAGAACACGCTGGGTTCCTGCGTTAAGATTTGATAACAAAAGAGGGGCGCCAATGACGGCGCCCCTTTAGGCTGTCGAAAAAGTCAAATTTGCCCGCGAAGCGGGCTTTTTAAATCCGTTTTTTGCCTCAGCTTTGCCGAGGCAAAAAACACTTCTATCCGCACAAGTGTGCGGTTTGTCGGCAACGCCGACAAACCGTGCGCGCAGGGTGCCTTTTAGCTTGATAAAAGGCGTAAGGCGTGGCAATGCCACGCCAGTGGATTGTACCCTGTCGGAAAAGTCGTAAGACTTTTTCGACAGAGGATATTTAACGTATCTCAAACCCATATCCGCCCTCGAGCGGGATATTTTCCGATTCGATACGGTCGACATATCCCCACGAATGCTCGTTCAGCGCGCGGATAACTGCGTCGATGTCGGCGGGATAGCCCTCCGCCTCCATTTCAACGCTGCCGTCGCTGCAATTCCTGACCCAGCCGCTTACGCCGTGATTTCGCGCGCTGTAGCACGCCTTATACCGAAAACCGACACCCTGCACGTTTCCGTAAAAAACAAGCCGTCTGCGTATCTTATCCATATTTTATAATTCCTTTCGGGATATGATTTTGTGTGATAGAATTTACTTTATTATAGCAGTTATCCGCCTGCTTTTCAAGTGCCTGCGCGCTTCATTTTTGAATATGCCGCGAAAATCCCCTTGATAAAAAACGGAAGATGTGA
>CAVIFG010000228.1:0-4009 GCA_963641955.1 Escherichia coli | reverse complement strand
GCTATAAACCACTCCCGCAAGCCTTGAAACGGCTTCGGGAGTGGTTTTCCATCTGTATCTATCCCTTCGGCATCCCACTGGATAACCTGCATACCCATGCCCTCGATGGTGGTGAGCATACTGTCGTCGTACTCGCCGTAGGGGGCGCGGTAGAGGGTGGGTTCCTCGCCGGTTATCATGGTTATCTTGCGGTTGGCTTCGCGGGTGTCGTTGATAAGGTCGTTTACGTTTATGCCCTCAACGTGCGGGTGCTGGTCGGAGTGGTTCTGAATTTCATGACCCGCGTCGTAGAACATCCTGACATCATCGGGGTATCTGTCGCACCAGTCGCCGGTCACAAAGAAAGTCGCGCGGGCATCGTTATCCGCGAGGATGTCGATAAGCTCCTGCGTATTGCTGTTTTCCCATGCGACATCGAATGTCAGCGCGATCTTGTTGTCGCCGCGCTCGACGCGGTATATCGGAAGCTTGTGCTCCTCGGCGCGGGTGCCCACCGAGGTCACGACTGCGGTTATCGCCACCGCCGCCGTTGCCGCCGCGAGGGAAGCCACCGCGGCAATGCGTTTGATCTTCTTTTTGGTGAATGTTATTCTCATGGTAATTACCTCCGTACATAAGCCTTTGTACAAGATGTATATTCCATGTGCGGGACAAATATGCAGCGGGGGATTGTGCGGAGCGGCATAAAAAACGGTACATAAAGTATGAGGCGTAACCGTTTGCGTTAATTTTTCAGAAGCGGAATCTCCCCCGTCGATATCATCCTCTGCCGCAGACATTAAATGTGAGAGGGTAGTTTGTACAAAAGCACTTTTATTTAAAATAATTACTTGACTAAATATAGACAAGGTGGTATAATTTCCTTATAGGCTTTCGGCTTATGCCGAATTTATTTGGGAGGAACTTAATATGAGAAGAAAGATTGTCATTGCTTCTGCAATGGCGTCCGTGATGGCATTAAATTGCGTGTCCGTCGCCGCCTATGCAGAAACCCCTGCCGCTTCGTCGGCAACCTTTGTTAAAACCAAGTTGGATCTGCAAAATTACGTTAACAGTTTCAACAGCTTTATCGCAGAGGAGTTGGCGAACTACGACAGCAACGGTACCAAGTATTTTTTGGAAGCAGTCGATTTCAGCAAAAACGTTCTTGCGGACAACAACTCGACAACTGATGATTACACCGTTGCATTCAACGTGCTGCAAAGCGCATACAGAGCGCTGGAGATACACACCTCCGCAGAGCTTCAGGAGCTGATAGAATCCTGCACGAATGTATATGAAACCAATAATATTCTTAATGAAGAACTTGGCGACATGATATACGATAACGACTTATTTGATTCTTTTGTGTCAAATTATGAAACGGCAGAGGAAAACCTCGATTCGGCGCCCAATGTTATTGCAGACTGCTATATTGGGTTGAAAAATTCCTATGATCAATTGTCTGCCCTGCCCACTGTTACAAAGGCACAGTTCAGAGCAGCGCTGAAAGAATACGAGACCATGCTGATGGCTCTGCCAAATTACAATAGTTGGAGGAGAGGCGTTTTCTCCGATAGCTGGATAGAGCTGAATTATGAAAATTGTTACTGGGCGCTTATGCCGGAACTGCGCCAGTCCATATCTGGCAAAAGCTATATGGAATATAATGAGGTCTGCGATATTTTAAAAGGCAGCGGAATGACCGATATGAACGGATGGCTCCAAACGATTCTGCCGTGTACAGGTTCCAAAACAGTCTATGACTATATTCTGAACCAATATGAGATCCTTACCGATTGCCAAGATATCAGCAAGACTACTTTGCAGGATATTTACAATGCGTATATGGACTGCAAAGACGCCGTTGCAATATATAACCAGTGGATAGCTGATGACACGGAAAACAAAACAAAGTCCGAAACAGAGGCTCTTCTTGAAAGCTATAACAGCAAACTTGTAAACGCATACTGCCCGGAAAAAGCCGAGGCGCTGTTCAAGGCGCTTTTCCCTGATTACGTTTCGGACATATATATCGCCCCGAATGATGCATCTACAGTGTATAACGGTATAACTGTGAGCGTAAAGAAAGGCGAGGACGTAGCAAAATATGTAGAGTTTAGCTATTCGGATATTCCCGAGGATGATTCTTACAGAAATCTGCGCATTGCTTTGGTATACTATTCAGAATATAAGTCCGGCTTATTTGACGATGGGATCCGCAGCTTCGACGATATAAATGCGCTTCCTGCACAACTTACAGGTTCGGATGCTGAATGGGCTCTGCTGTACCGAATAATGTACTATGGTCTTAAAGACAGATTCAATGATGCAGATTATTTATATACAAAGGACGATGTTGTCGATCTTATAGACAAATCCTATGATCTTTGCAGTGTCACAGATGACTCAGCATTCTTCAGTGAAGATTATAAAAATCTGCTGGAGTCTCGTAAGAGCGCGGTGGAATGGGTCACCGCGGCGAATAAAATTAAAAATTATGCTGATGGAATTGTGGTCAATGATAAAACAGCTACTCAGGTTTATTACGAGCTGAAAGGCAATTACGATTATCTCAAGGATCTTTACGATCGGCACGAGTATAGTTACGGCGATATTTACGACACCATTGCCGCTGTAAGCTCAGGCTTGGAAAACGGGGAGATAAGGGCAACCGACTATATTCTTAGCTTACTGCAGGTAACTTCATACAGACTGCTGACGCTTGTTCCCACCGATGAAGAAAATGTGGCGTTCGACTCCGATATGCAGTTCGTTCCCGAAAACCGACTGTATACATTCAACAACGGAAACAATGTTTACGAACGTGACCTTTACAATACATACAAATCCCTGCTCAAGGCAATATCTGCTAATAATCTCGGCGATGTTGATCAGAACGGAATTATTGATGCAAACGATGCAAGCGCACTTCTGAAGTGCATTGTAAATGGCGATGACGTCAGACTGGATGTAGCCGATGTTAACGCCGACGGCGTTATTAACGCGCTTGACGCGGGTGTAATACTGAATGGAATCGCGAACGGAACATATCCCGACGGATGGCAGGATTATTCATCCTATCCCGAAACTTTCGGCGATGATGCCGCAGTAGAAGCAGTTATTACAGGAACTCCGCGATTTGGCGATACAATTACCATAGAATATGTTACCCGCGGGAACATAGGCAGCGCTGTCCAGTTTGAAGCTTTTGCGGATGGGCTGACGCTTGAGGCGGATTCGGTGAACGCCGCAGTAAATGGCAAAGCATATTATAACAATGAAAGCTATATCAGATACGCAGGCGCGTCTGCCAGTGATATCGCTGTGGGGACGGTTCTTCTTTCCGCTCGGTATACAGTGACCGCAGAAAGCCCCGATATAACCCTGTCATTCTTTGCAGGCAAGGGCTCTGAGGACTGCTCGTTCCGTATAAAGGTTCCGGTAAAGGTGGATAATGTAACCGGATTGGTGGCAGAAGCAGGCAGCGGTATCGTTGAGCTCCGCTGGGACGAGTTTGTTGGCGCAAGTCAGTACCGGATCGAGCGTTACGATAAAACGTCCGGCGTATGGAAGGAAGTAGGCAGAAGCTATACCGCCGAATTTGTTGACAGGGATCTGACAAATGGTACGGAATACAGCTATCGCGTATTTGCGGAGTATAACGGTGCTTGGAGCGATGATTCAAATATCGTAAAGGCAACACCCGTCGGAGCACTTGGCACTGCTCCTGTGGTTACAGCGAAACCGGGCGACAAGCAGGTTACTTTAAGCTGGACAGCGACCGAAAATGCAGCGATGTACAAGGTCATCCGTTATAAGGATGGAAAGTACTCCGAGGTCACAACAGTAGGCGCAGGCACAAGAACAGTAACAATAAAGGGACTGACCAACAATTTTGAGTACACCTATCTCGTACAAGCAGTTAACGGAAGCAAAAACAAGCTTTCCGCAGCCGTAAAGGTAACGCCCGTTGGCGCGCTTGGCGCGGCTCCTGTTGTTACGGCGAAGCCCGGCGATAAGCAGGTAA
>CAVIFG010000227.1:0-4011 GCA_963641955.1 Escherichia coli | reverse complement strand
AGACAAGGACTGGGTTCCCCACACCGACGGCGCTTCGCTTTATATCCGCCCGTTCATTTTCGCGGCAGATCCGTTCCTCGGCGTTCGCCCCGGCGACAAGTATTACTTCATGATAATCATGAGCCCCTCGGGCGCATATTACTCCACAGGCTTAAGCCCCGTAAGCATTTACGTTGAAACCAACTATGTACGCGCGGTACGCGGCGGCATGGGCTTCACCAAGACAGGCGGCAACTACGCTGCTTCCCTCGCGGGACAGGACGAGGCGCACAAGCAGAACTACTCTCAGGTACTGTGGCTCGACGGCGTTGAGCGCAAGTATGTTGAGGAAGTCGGCGCAATGAACATCATGTTCGTTATCGACGGCGAGATAGTAACTCCCGCGCTTCAGGGCTCTATCCTTGGCGGTATCACAAGAAAGTCCGTTCTTGAACTCTGCCGCAAGTGGGGCATGAAGGTTTCGGAGCGCCGCATTTCCATCCAGGAGATCGCCGACGCATACGACGCAGGCAAGCTGGACGAAGTATTCGGCACGGGCACCGCGGCGGTTGTATCTCCTGTCGGCCACCTCAAGTGGGGCGACAAGGTAATGGAGATCGGCAACAACAAGATAGGCCCGATCACACAGAAGCTTTACGACACCATGACCGGTATGCAGTATGGCAAGATCCCGGACGACATGGGCTGGATCGAGAAGCTTTAATAGGTTGAAAATTTAGGACAATGCGCCGTTATATTCTGACGGCGCATTTTTTATAAGAGGTAATTTATGAAAAGAATATTCGCGCTGATAATTTCGGCGGTAATGCTGCTGGCGGGCTGTTCGGCGGGGAAGCCGCTGACCCCGGAGGAATACAGCGCCGCGCTGAAAAACGACACCCTGGAATGGTCGAGCGACCTCATGGCGGTTGCGTCGCTTATCCCCGATGACGCCGAGGACGGCTTTCTTGACATCATAAAGGGCAACAAATCCGAGGCGGAGAAGTATTTCGGGGAGCTTGAAAATGACTTTGCCGCTTTCGAGAGCATTGTTCCGCCCGAGGACTACGCGGAGCTTCACGAAAAGCTGCTTATGGGCGTAAAGCACGAGCGCACATGGCTGAAATACGTCAGGGAGATGTTCAGCGCGGACAATGCCGACGACTACAAAAATACCGCCGACGCGCTGGAGAAGCACGTTGACAACATCACGGAAAACAACGAAGCGCTTTCGCAGGCTTATTATGAGATATATCTGAAATTTAAGGAGGATGGGGTGGAATAAGGCGGCGGAGTTGACATACAATGTGGTTTATGCTATAATATGTAAAAAAGCAGTTCTGTGACAAGGAGGGCTTATGGACAAACGATGGTTCTGTGTTATTCCCGCGGTGATTCTGCTTGCGGGCTGTGCGGCGGCGTCCGCCGACGCCGAGTATTCCGACGGCGACTGCATTGAAGCCGAGGTTTCTCTGTCTGACGGGTACTATTTATCCGACAACGACGACAGCTACATTCACATTTCCGGTGGGCAGATAGAGCTGTGCGGGTACGACTATGTTACTGCGTTCACCGAGGAGTGGAACGCCGTCGAGGGCGACAAGGCGAGCCTTGAGGAATACGTTGACAACTCGGCGGAGATATTCCTGTCGCAGTGTTCGCTTCAGGACTACACCCCTGTGAAGTTCATCGGAATGGGCGAGAACGGCGCCGACATGACCCTGCTGGCGGTGAACTACGAACTTGCGCAGTCCACGGGGACGTACACGGGGTACATCCTTAACGACGACGGGACTATTTCTAAGGTTGACAACGTGTATTCTTATTTTGGAGAGGAGCTGTGATTTCGCATAGGCGTGAGAGTGGGGTTGAAAAACTTTGATGAAGCGGCTTTGTTACAAAAAACATGAGCGCATATATTGATGGAATTTGTTGCCGCGTATGCACTTGTGTCGGACAGAGATTCCTCAAAAACAGTCCACCGGACTGTTTTTGAGGAAAGGCTCACTGAAACTTACAATGTCGCTAGGGGGGAAAACTCTTGTTTTCCCCCCTTTCACCCCCTTTAGCGCTTTTTTAAGTCGGATTAACGTTTCTGCTTATAGCTTTCACTGTATAAAAATTTTAAAAGCGTGGGGAATTTCGCCGTCTGCAGACGGCGACGAGGGCGCCGCCCTCGACCCGCGAGGGGGTCGGTCTGTCGGTCAACCCCCTCTGTCGCTTCGCGACACCTCCCCTATGGGGAGATCACCCCTCGACTGCGTGTATGTGTCCCACAAAGACGAAATGAACTGCGTCCACGATATGACCCTCACCCCCAAAAATCCCCCACAACGCAAAAAAGGGACTGCCCAAAAGCAGTCCCTTAAACTATCTCTACCGAAATATCAGAAGAAAATTCTCTCCTCGATATATGCCTTGACTTCCGTCAGCGGAATTCTTACCTGCTGCATGGAATCGCGCTCGCGAACAGTTACGCAGCCGTCTGTTTCGGTATCAAAATCATATGTGATGCAGAACGGCGTACCGATCTCATCCTGACGGCGGTATCTCTTGCCGATTGCGCCCGCCTCGTCGAAATCAACATTGAAATACTTCGAAAGCTCCTCGTAAAGCTCGCCCGCCTTATCGGACAGCTTCTTCGACAGCGGCAGTACCGCAGCCTTAACAGGCGCAAGCGCAGGATGCAGGTGCATTACTGTTCTGCTTGTGCCGTCCTCGAGAGCCTCCTCGTCATACGCGTCGCATACCACTGCAAGGAACAGGCGCTCAACGCCAAGCGACGGCTCGATAACATACGGAACATACTTCTCGTTTGTTTCGGGGTCGAAATATTCCATGGACTTGCCGCTGGTTTTCTGGTGCTGTGTTAGGTCGTAGTCGGTTCTGTCCGCAACGCCCCAGAGCTCGCCCCAGCCGAACGGGAACAGGAACTCAAAGTCGGTCGTTGCCTTGGAATAGAAGCACAGCTCTTCCTTATCGTGGTCACGCAGGCGGATGTTCTCCTCCTTTAAGCCAAGGCTGAGCAGGAAGTTCTTGCAGTAGCTTCTCCAGTACTGGAACCATTCAAGGTCGGTGCCGGGCTTGCAGAAGAACTCAAGCTCCATCTGCTCGAACTCGCGCACGCGGAAGATGAACTGACCGGGGGTTATCTCGTTTCTGAAAGACTTGCCCACCTGTGCAACGCCGAAAGGCACCTTTTTGCGGCTTGTGCGCTGGATGTTGTTGAAGTTTACGAAAATACCCTGCGCAGTTTCGGGGCGGAGATAGATCTCGCTCTTGCTGTCCTCTGTTACGCCCTGGAAGGTCTTGAACATAAGGTTGAACTGGCGGATATCTGTGAAGTTAGTGCTGCCGCAGTTGGGGCACTTGATGCCCTTTTCGCGGATATATTCCATCATTTTTTCGTTGGACCAGCCGTTAGGCTCTGCCTCGCCGAAATCCTCGATGAGCTTATCTGCGCGGTGACGGGTCTTGCAGTCCTTGCAGTCCATCAGCGGGTCGGAAAATCCGCCTACGTGACCCGAAGCTACCCAAGTCTGGGGGTTCATCAGAATCGCGCTGTCAAGGCCTACGTTGTACTTGTTTTCCTGCACGAACTTTTTGCGCCAAGCCTTTTTGATGTTTTCTTTCAGCTCAACGCCGAGGGGGCCGTAGTCCCATGTGTTCGCAAGACCGCCGTAGATCTCGCTTCCGGGGTAAACGAAGCCTCTGCCGACGCAGAGCGCCTTTACCTTATCGAGGGTCTTTTCTGTGTTGTTCATGTCGTTAATTCCTTTCATCGCCCCGCATGGCTTGCGGGGACAAATTGCAGATACGCGGCATAGCCGCCGTCATTTATATAGTATAACTCATTCAGGGCGTAAAGTCAAGTGGTGGGGGGATATTTCGGGGGAAATGGGTGGAGAATGGAGCGTTTCGCTTTTGTGGCGCACATATATGCTCTAGTTGAAGAGTCAACCTCTCGTCTTTGTTGTGCACAATACACGCGGTCGAGGGGGCGACCCCCTCGCAGGTCAAGGGCAGCGCCCT
>CAVIFG010000226.1:3337-4016 GCA_963641955.1 Escherichia coli | reverse complement strand
CCACCGCCTTGAGCTGATGGAGGAAAATGCGAAAAAATTCGCTGCGAACAGAGCGGCGGACAAGATACTCGGCGAGATAATTTCCCTCGTCGGGGAGGATAAATTCACCTCGTAAATTCACCAAAATCTCCTTTTGACATACTATGGAGCATGGGAACAGTATGTTTTTAAGGAGATGATGATATGGATAACCGTCAGAAACTCGTGGTGAACGGCGGCCGCAGGCTCGAGGGAGAGCTGCGGGTGCACGGCGCAAAGAACAGCGCGCTTCCGCTGCTGTCCGCGGCGGTGCTTGCCCACGGGGAAACGGTGTTTCACAACTGCCCCGCGCTTACGGATGTGGACGCGGCGTGCCGTATACTTTCCTGCCTTGGGTGCAGATGCACGCGGTCGGGGGATACGGTGTGCGTCGACGCGATGAATGTAAGCGGCTGCGAGATACCCGACAACCTTATGCGGGAAATGCGCTCCAGTATCGTATTTCTCGGCGCGGTGCTCGGCAGGACGGGAAAGTGCAGGCTTTCTTTCCCGGGAGGGTGCGAGCTTGGCGCGCGTCCCATCGATCTGCATATTTCCGCGCTGCGGCAGATGGACGCGGTCATTTCCGAGGAGCACGGCTACCTTGACTGTTCCGCCCCGAAAGGACTGAATGGCGCAAGGATAACGCTGTCATTCCCGT
>CAVIFG010000226.1:1854-3327 GCA_963641955.1 Escherichia coli | reverse complement strand
GAGCAACGGAAAATATCCTGCTTGCGGCGGCGACGGCGAAGGGTACCACCGAGATACATAATGCGGCGCGGGAACCCGAAATATGCGACCTTGCCGCGTGCCTGAACAAATTCGGGGCGCGGGTGAGCGGCGCGGGCGGCAGCATTATCACCATAGAGGGCGTGCAGCGGCTGGAGCCCGCCGAGCACAGCGTTATCCCCGACAGGATAGTTGCGGGAACGTATCTCTGTGCGGCGGCAATGACCCGCGGCGAGCTTATCCTCACCAACTGCGAGCCGTCCCATATGACGGCATTCATTCCCGTGCTTGAAGCGATGGGCTGCCGGATATACCCATACGGCGCGGGCAGGCTGTATATCTGCTGCCGAAACAGGCTAACGGCGCCGCCGACGATAAGGACGATGCCGTATCCCGGGTTTCCGACGGATATACAGGCGCTGTTCACGGCAGTGTGCGCAACGGCGGAGGGCACCTCGGTGTTCGTCGAAACCATATTTGAGAACAGATTTCGCCACGCGGCGGAGCTGGTCCGCCTTGGCGCGCAGATAAAGGTCGAGGGCAGGGTAGCCATCGTGGAGGGGGTCGACTCCCTTTCCGGGGCGAAGCTCTGCGCGGCGGAACTTCGCGGAGGAGCGGCGCTGGTAATAGCGGCGCTTGCCGCAGAGGGCACCAGCGAGATAAGCGGCACCTGCTACATCGACAGGGGTTACGAAAACATAGAAAAGGCACTGCGTTCGGTCGGCGCGGATATCAGGCGCATATGAACGCAGGGGCGTGGAGAGTGATAAAAAATGGCAGACAAGAAAAAGCGCAGAAAACCGCAGAACGGCAGACCGACGCAGAGCGCGGGCAGACCTGTACAAAGGGATACCCGAAGCGCTCCCCCGCGTGCAGGTAATGCGGCGCAGGGCGGCAGACCGCACGCTTCTTCCCCGCAGGGAAGAAATGCAAGGCCGAACGGCAGACCGCAGCAGCCTGCCATGCCGCAGACCAGCCGCGCCATGAACAAGCAGATGCGCACGCGCTACACAACGCCGCGCAGGCGCAGGGCACGCGGCGGAAATTACATACTCTACTACCTGCTTGCCGCGGTGGTCATAATCATAGTTTTCGTGATACTTGCGAATACGCTGCTTTTCAACTGCTCGAAGATAGAAGTCGAGGGGAGCGTGCGGTATACCGCGGATGAAATTATCGAAACCTCGGGGATAAAGATAGGCGACAACCTGCTGCATATAAACGAAAAGGCTGCGGAGGAAAGGATCGTCAGCACCCTTGCTTATATAGATATTGCGGATGTGTCGCGTTCATTCCCGACGGGGATAAAAATTACCGTGACCGAGGCGGAAAAGTGGTACAGCCTTGAACAGGACGGAAAGACCGTCAGCGTTTCCCGCGGGGGAAAGATAATCGAAAGCGGAAAAACCTCGGGACTTCCGGTTGTGAAAGGTTTCGAGGCGGAAAGCATGGACG
>CAVIFG010000226.1:0-1844 GCA_963641955.1 Escherichia coli | reverse complement strand
GCATGGACGTCGGCGTTATGCTGAAATCAACGGTGGAAAACAAGAACGCTCTGCCGGAGGAGATACTCAGCGCCGCGGAAAAGGCGGGGCTTAAGAGCATAACCGAGATAGACCTCACCGACCGTTTTTCGATAATTATACAGTGCGACAGCGGGCGCATAACCCTTGAGATAGGAAATATCACCGACATCGAGAGCAAGCTCTATGTTGCGCAGACGCTTATAAGGGATGAGCTTTCGCCCACGGAGGAGGTAACGATACTGCTTACCGACCCCGAAAAGGTAGCTGTCCACAACAAGAATGCCGATGATAATTTCATTCCCGTGACCCCGGAGGATACGTCCGAGGAAACCGGCACGGCGGAAACATCCGAGGAAACCGGTCAGGCATAAAATAAATGTTACCGATATGCAATAAATTTTAAAAAATAGGTTGCAATTTTGGAGCAAGTCTGCTATAATGAATAGTAGTTGTATAAAATAAGGCTGTAAAAAAGCAGGAGGGGTACTTAGCATGGCAGCTTTCGAGATAGAGAAGAGCGACGACGGATTTGTACTTGACGATAATTTCACGCTTGGCACCAAGATAATGGTGTTCGGCGTTGGCGGCGGCGGCGGAAACGCTGTTGCAAATATGGTAGACAGCGGCGTATGCGACGTTGATTATGTCGTTGCGAACACCGATGTCGGCGCGCTCCGTTCCAAGGACGGCAGCAAGATGAAGCGCGTTCAGATAGGCAGAAAGACCACCCGCGGTCAGGGCGCAGGCAACAACCCCGCAGTAGGTCAGCAGTCCGCAGAGGAGAACCGCGAGGAGATCGCAAATCTTCTCGAGGGCATTTCCATGATATTCATTGCGGCAGGCATGGGCGGCGGCACAGGCACCGGCGCAGCGCCCATCATCTCCTCCATCGCAAAGGAGAAGGGCATTCTCACCGTCGGCGTTGTAACAAGACCGTTCAACTTCGAGGGCGCAAAGAAGACCGAGCAGGCTCTCGCGGGCATTTCCGAGATGAGAAAGTATGTTGACGCCCTTATCGTTATCCCTAACGAGCGCGTTAAGCAGATGTCCAACGGCAAGCTTACCGTAAAGGACGCATTCAAGGCGGTCGACGACGTTCTCTGCAAGGCGGTCATCGGTATCATCACCCTGCTCAAGGGCGACGGATATATCAATGTTGACTTCGCGGATGTACGCATGGTTCTCGAGAATTCGGGCATCGCACACATGGCGATAGGAAAGGGCAAGGGCGACAACAAGATCGTCAACGCTCTGGACGAAGTTCTTCACAGCCCGCTGCTTGAAACATCCATTTCCGGCGCGCGCAGATGCCTTGTCAACGTCAGCATCCCCTACGATTTCCAGATGGACGACTTCGACAAGATCACAACGGAGATCTCCGACAAGTTCGAGGCGAACGCAAGAGTAAAGTACGGTATCGTATTCGACGAAAATCTTGCGGACGACGAGATTTCCATCATCGCTGTTGCCACCGACTTTGAAGAGCTTGAGGGTCAGGACGACGGCGCAGCAGAAGCGGACGCACAGGGCAATGTTTTCACTGTACGCACTCCTTCCTCCGCAGGCGGATATCCCTCGGGTTCGGGCTTCACCGATTCCAACGATATCGACGCTCTGCTCAGAAAGTTCAACAGCGGCAGGGAAGACTGATTTTTCACGAATGTGACATATTAAGCATAAAAGAAAATCCGAGCTTTTGTTCGGATTTTCTGTTTATTCAGTTTTTCTTAAAAAAACACGCAATATGGTCTAAAAGGGCTTGAATTTTCCGCGGATTTGTTATACAATAATAATGTATGACCTAAAGATATAAAACGGTCATG
>CAVIFG010000225.1:0-4036 GCA_963641955.1 Escherichia coli | reverse complement strand
AGCCCATCATCTCAACGTGAGCAGGAACTGAAGAAGAACCTGCGAACTGAGCGTCGGAGTGCATACGACCCATTGTGTCGGTCATGCCATAGGAAGCAGGACCTGCTGCCATGTTATCGGGGTGCAGTGTACGGCCTGTGCCGCCGCCGGAAGCAACGGAGAAATACTTCTTGCCCTTCTCGGTGCATTCCTTCTTGTATGTGCCTGCAACGGGGTGCTGGAATCTGGTGGGGTTGGTGGAGTTACCGGTGATGGAAACGTCAACGCCTTCCTTCCACATGATTGCAACGCCTTCTGTTACGTCGTTTGCACCGTAGCAGTTAACCTTTGCACGAAGACCGTCAGAGTAGGACTTACGGAATACTTCCTTAACTTCGCCGGTGTAGTAATCCATCTCTGTTTCAACGTATGTGAAGCCGTTGATTCTGGAGATGATCTGTGCAGCGTCCTTGCCAAGACCGTTCAGGATAACGCGGAGCGGTTCCTTACGAACCTTGTTAGCCTTCTCTGCGATACCGATAGCACCCTCAGCAGCTGCGAAGGACTCGTGACCTGCCAGGAAGCAGAAGCACTTTGTCTCTTCCTCAAGCAGCATCTTGCCGAGGTTACCGTGGCCAAGACCAACCTTACGCTGGTCAGCAACGGAGCCGGGGATGCAGAATGCCTGCAGACCTTCGCCGATAGCGGCAGCAGCGTCAGCAGCTCTTGTGCAGCCCTTCTTGATCGCGATAGCGCAGCCTACTGTGTAAGCCCACTTAGCGTTCTCAAAGCAGATAGGCTGGATCTTCTCTACTTCGTGGTAGATGTCAAGGCCCTTTGCCTTGCAGATATCAGCACATTCCTCAATGGAGTTGATGCCGTAGTTCTTTAAAACAGCGAGAATCTGGGGTTCGCGTCTGTCGTAGGATTCAAATAAAGCCATTGTTTTATACCTCCTATTACTGCTTTCTGGGGTCGATGAACTTAACAGCATCTGCTACACGGCCATACTGACCCTGTGCCTTCTTGAATGCTGTTGCAGCATCGTCACCGTTCTTGATGAATTCCATCATCTTGCCGAAGTTAACGAACTTGTAGCCGATGATCTCGTTGTCTTCATTAAGAGCAAGATCAGTAACATAACCGTCGGTCATCTCGAGGTAGCGGGGACCCTTTGCGAGTGTGCCGTACATTGTACCTACCTGAGAACGCAGACCCTTGCCGAGGTCCTCAAGACCTGCGCCGATTGCAAGACCGTCCTCGGAGAAAGCGGACTGGCTTCTGCCGTATACGATCTGGAGGAAGAGCTCTCTCATTGCTGTGTTGATAGCGTCGCAAACGAGGTCTGTGTTCAGAGCCTCGAGAATGGTTCTGCCGGGCAGGATCTCAGCAGCCATAGCTGCGGAATGAGTCATACCGGAGCAGCCGATAGTCTCAACAAGAGCCTCCTGAATAACGCCGCCCTTAACGTTGAGGGACAGCTTGCAGGTGCCCTGCTGAGGTGCGCACCAACCGATACCGTGTGTGAAACCGTTGATATCAGCGATCTCCTTTGCCTTTACCCACTTAGCTTCTTCGGGGATAGGCGCAGCGCCGTGAGCAACGCCCTGTGCCACGGGACACATGTTTTCAACTTCATGAGAATAAGTCATACTTGTTTTGTACTCCTTTCAGAATTTATTGAAGCCGCCGCGAAAATCGCACAGCCTCAACCCATACAATTGTATTATACATTATTTTCTGATATTTTTCAATAGGTTACGGAAATTTTTTATAATTTTCTGCAAATACTTCTGACACAAGAATGCAGCCATGTTAATATTCTGTTAAACTTGACGCTATACGGTGGAAAAATTCTCAGCAAAGTGATATAATGTCTATATGATTTATTAAGTAGACAAAACTGCTGACATTTTGGAGGTACATCAATGGCAAGACACAAAAGAAAGCGCAGAGTCGAGGCTATGCCTGTAATAAATGCGCTCAGCACCTACGGAGGAGCCTCCGTACATCAGGAGCCGCTCACCGTCGAGGAGTACGAAGCTCTGCGGCTTATCGACTACGTTGGGCTGACACAGAGCGAGGCGGCGGAAAAAATGTGCGTCGCGCGGACGACCGTGCAGGCTATCTACTGCAAGGCGCGCTTCAAGGTGTCAAGGCTGCTGGTTGAAGGCGGCATAATGAAAGTTGAGGGCGGAGATTATTACATTGAGGACGATAAGGTGTCCGTATAAATTGACCGAATATAAAACAGCCGCTTCCGTATAAACGGAAGCGGCTGAAATATTACTTGTTATCAAAGCGATTCGGACAGCAGCTTCTTCTCCATTTCGGAGCGGTCAACGCTGTATTCGAGGGCGGTTTCATAGGATATCTGTCCTGTTTTGTACAGCTTCGCAAGGCTCTCGGTAAGGGTCTGCATTCCCGAGCGGGCGCCGCCCTGCATGATGGTTTCCATCTGCGGTATCTTGCCGGAGCGGATAAGATTCTTGACTGCGTCTGTGCCGAGCAGTATCTCTACTGCGGCAACTCTTCCCTTGCCGTCCGCGCTGGGCACAAGGGTCTGCGCGATTATACCCTGAAGCATATTCGCAAGCTGATTGCGCACCTGCTCCTGCGCATGGATGGGGCAGGCATCGATGATACGGTCGATGGTCTGCGCCGCCGAGGATGTGTGCAGCGTTCCGAAAACAAGATGTCCCGTTTCTGCGGCGGTCATCGCGAGAGAAATCGTTTCATAGTCACGCATTTCGCCGATGAGGATAACATCGGGGTCCTCGCGCAGGGCGCTGCGAAGCGCATATCCGAACGACGGAACATCGCGTCCCAGTTCGCGCTGATGTATCGTTGCTTTCTCCTGCTTGTAGCGGTACTCGATGGGATCCTCGATCGTTATTACATGGCACGCACGCGTCATGTTGATATGCTCTATCATAGCGGCGAGGGTGGTGGATTTGCCCGCACCCGTGGGGCCTGTAACAAGCACCATACCGCGGCGCTTCTTCGCAAGGTCAAGCAGGACGGGCGGCATTTTCAGTTCCTCGAGCGATGGTATCGTAGCGTTAAGCAGGCGTATGCAGCACGCAAGCTTTCCGCCCTGACGGAATACATTCACACGCTGGCGGGCGCCGTTTTTCAGCTCAAAGCTGAAATCTATGTCATTTCCCTCCGTAAGCTGCTTTTCCTGCTCGGCGGAAAGTATCGAAAGGATGGTTCTGTTTACGACCTGGTCGGAGAGCTCGGTGTACTTCTGAAGCACGCCGTTAACGCGGACAACTGTCGGAGAGCCGACGGTGAGGTGGATATCCGAGGCATTCATTTCTCTTGCCTGCATTATAAAATCTTCAAACGTCATCTGTGGTAGGATCCTTTCTTAAATATTAATGTCACTTTATCTTGAACTGAATGCCGCTGGCGGAGAAATATACTTCGTCGGAGCTGTTCGCGATACGCTGATTTACGTTTCCGAGTATCTCGCGGAACATTGCCTGCGAGCGGTTTTCGGGGGTAACGGAGAAGCCTGTTTCAAGGGTAATGATTATCATGGAGCCCTCATTGTTTTCCACTGCTTCCCGCAGAGCCGTCATGTCGTCGATGATGCGGCGCTCTATCGCCTTTCTGCCCTCTTCGTCGGGGACTTCTCCCTCGGGGCACATCTGCTTCATGATGGCGGAGGTGTAGGAGCTCAGGCTGTCGAAAATCACAAATTTGTGATCGGTAACCATGGCGGCGGGGCCGAATTCCGCGCCGGTTTTGATATCCCATTCAACGCCGTGCTGCCTGTTGCCGTATTCAATTCTGTTGAGGGTGTCGCGGTCGACTTCCCCGCCCGCCTTGAGATACAGCACATAATCACAGGCAGAAAAATATGTCGCCGCCCAGCGGGATTTTCCGCTCGCCGCGCCGCCCGTGATAAAGATCGATCTGGACATTCTTGTTCATTCCTTTCCCAAAATTCCGATACTGCTTGTTTTTCCTAATTATATCACAAAAATTCCCTTCTGTAAACTATTTTCGGTGAAATTCATCATTTCTTATTAATGTTTCGGTACAAATA
>CAVIFG010000224.1:0-4114 GCA_963641955.1 Escherichia coli | reverse complement strand
CGTTGCCGAGGAGGTTTTCGCCGTAGCTTTCGCGGGCGAAAATTATCGGGATGAAGTTTCCTATCATGCCGAGGGAATATATGCCGTAGCCGATAACGCTCTTAGCCGCGCTCTTGTATTCGCCGGAACGCATGAAAAAATCAGCAATAAGCGCGAACAGCGGCATTGTGAACATGACCCAGACGCCCATTCCAAGCAGCCCCGTGAGAATTCCCACAATGATACCCATGATAGTTACCATACCGAACTTCTGCGCCTTGGTAAGAAAAAGCATGAACGGTATCCCGCCCACAAGCGGCACGCACACCGACAGCAGCGGAATGAATATCGGTATAAACCCGAGCATCGACGCCGCAAAGCATACCACCATCATTATCGCCGAGAAAATTCCTATGGTTATCAGATCCTTGGGCTGCATTCTTTTTTTGTTCATTATGTACCTCCGGTTAGTTATGTTTAACTCTATGCTTTTAATTAAGGCCCGTTCAGGAACCCTAGTTTATTTTATCAGCAGGAGGTATATGTGTCTGCTCCATTCGGTTCGGGAATGCTCCAAAAAAGCTGGAAATGTCTGAATGGAGCAGTCGCGGATTTTCTGGAACATCATAATGACGCACTCATGTGGTTTGTTTATCAGCTTTATTGTACCATATTTCCGTGCGGTTTTCAATAGCCTGCGCTTAATTTAGACCCTGCCCCAAAACTCCGTTCAGCCAAAAAAATACCGCACAGTCCCCTGCGCGGTATTTTCGGAATATCTTATAAATTACAGAGCAGCCTTCGTAACCTCACCCGAGGTGCCGTTTACGCATATCATATCGCCGTCCGCGAATTTCGTGGTTGCCGAGCCGACGCCCAGCACAGCGGGGATGCCGTATTCCCTCGCGACTATCGCAGCATGGGAGAGCGCCGCTCCCGTGTCCGCAACGACCGCGCCCGCCACCTTGAAAAGCGGCGTCCACTCGGGGTCGGTATAGGGGCATACAAGCACGTCGCCCTTTTGCAGCTTGTGGAATTCCGCGGGACTGCGCACGATGCAGACCCTGCCCGTGTACTCGCCGACGCTGCCGCTTACGCCGCTCATGACATCGCCGCTGCTTCCGAAAAGCTTGCTTTTATAGCTTTCCCACACCTTTTCGGCGAGCGGGCGGTTCGCCTTGCGGCGGCTTATTTTTTCAAGCTGCTCCGAGGAAAGCCCGCCGCTCCTGCAAGCTTCGACAAGCTCGTTTGTGAAAAGAAACGCGATGTTATCGGACGGGTCGCTGCTTCCTGCAAGGAGAAGAGCGGTACGCGCCAGAACTCTGCGGAGATAATAGAACATGGTTTCGAACATATACTGGCTCTCTTCCCTTTTAACGTGGAAGCTTCTGATATAGTCTATGTCGGTGCGCAGTTCAGCATATTTTCTTTCGCCGCAGACGGATTTCGACTGCTCCATAAGCGGCTCGAACCTCTGCTGGTCGGGCTGCGGACGGCTTGTCAGAAGCGGGCGGATTATTCCGAGCAGTCTGTCGGGGTCCTCGATAAATGTCCGTCCGAATATGCAGTAGGTATTGAAATCCGACTTCATGCCGTCGGCTTTCATGAACTCCGAAAAAGCTTCGGATATGTCGGGGAAATCACAGAGGATATCCTTGTATTTGCGGCCGCTTAAAACGGCGTTTTTCAGTTCCTCGTCCCCGCCGATCTTCTCCGAAAGCGCAACGATATCCCGCGTTACAACAGCGGTTTTGTTATCAAGGTTTGAATAGAGATCGTAGCCGCTCAGGTCGGGGGATATCTTTTTAAGCACTTTCTTTATCTTCCCCATCCCGAGCATTCCCGGGAAAACGGCATATTTGAACCGCGCATAAGCAAGCCCGTCGACCATGGAATACGCACTGCTTATCGCTTCGCCGCACTCCGACAGCGTAAGGTTATCAATATCAAGCCCCGCTATGCGGTCAATGACTTTTTCCGCTTCGAATATCGCACGGTTTATTTTTTCATCGCAGGCGGGCAGATTTTTCAATTCTTTCATCATGCCGCCGATTCGGAAAATCCTGCCGTTTATTTTTTTCTTCTGCGAGGAAAACATCATTATTCCGTCGTCGTTCATTACGGGGTCAACGGGGGTATCTATTCCGACCTCGGACATTATTTTTGCTTTCTGACCGTTTATCGCAATGCAGAGGTCGATGTCCAGCGGGTAGTAAACAAGCGGCATTTTTTCCAGCAGGAAGATGTAGTAATTCCTGCTTTTTTTAGATACCTCGAATGCCGAAACATACTCCTCCACGCGGCTGTTGTCTATCTCCGCGCCAAGCGTGGTGATCGCCCTCGCCTGAAGAATATAGACATTTCCTCCGCGTATCGCCCATTCAATGTCCATCGGGCAGCCGTAGTAATCCTCGACGCGGACAGCCTCGGCGCAGAGCTTTCTGACCTCCTCGTCGGTAATGCAGAACGAACTGCGCATTTCATCGGGGACAGGTATTTCCTTTGTGCCCGCTTCATCGTAAACTATCTGAATTTTCTTGCTCCCCATGACGGAATTTTTGATTGCGCCGTCCTTGGTGCAGATAAAGCTGTCGGCGGTCACTTTTCCCGAAACCACCGCTTCGCCCAGTCCGTACGACGCGTTCAGCTGAATTTCCGAGCGGTCGTTATTCACAGGATTTGCGGTAAACAGAACGCCCGACTTTTCGCTTTCGACCATCTGCTGAACCACCACCGCAAGCGCTACAGTCCTCTGGTCATACCCCTGCGACCTGCGGTAGCTTACCGCGCGGTTTCCCCACAGGGATGCGTAGCATTTTATAACGCTGTCGTATAGTCCATTAAGGTCTGTAATGTTGAGATAAGTTTCCTGCTGACCCGCAAAGCTTGCGTCGGGGAGATCCTCCGCGGTGGCGGAAGAGCGCACGGCAACGCGGTTTCCACAGGTTTCGGACAGGGATTTATAGGCGGCTTCGATGCTCGCCCTGAGTGGTTCGGGAAGCTTTGCGGAAAGCAGCATTCCGCGTATTTTTTCGGCGGCGGATGTCAATGCTTCTTCGCTGTCGCCTGCGTTTCTGAGCAGGCTGTCTATCTCACCCGCAAGCCCGTTTTCGGAAAGGAAATACCTGTACGCGTCGCTTGTGATGACAAATCCCGACGGCACATCAAGTCCCGCGCGGGTCATTTCGCCGAGGTTTGCGCCCTTTCCTCCCGCCGTAAGTACATCCGTTTTTCCAATTTCGCTGAACTGCTTTATCATTCTGCTGCCTCCGTGGTCTTAATATATTTGTGGATGCCCGAATCAATATATGTTCGGAAAATATCATCAAAGTATTCGTTCTCGATCATGTCCGCGTGAATGAACATCAGAAACGCCCCCGCAAGGACATTGCATATTCCATCCACATCCGCTGTGACATTTGCGTCATTTTCACGCCAGTATTCCACCAGACCCTCCGTCATGCTTCGGAACAACAGGCGTATCCTGCGCCTGACATCCTGCGGGTCTTTCATGAAAATTGCGAACACATCGGCGTACTTCTTTTTCTCGTCTGCCTTGTGCTTGATGTCGATATAATAATTGAACGCGACATCCGCCAAAAATCCCGCAGGGTCGGAAAGCGACTTGTCGAAACTGCTTTCGATGTCATGAATTTTCTGCCGCGAGCGGTATCGAATGATATCCATCACAAGCTCGTCCTTGTCCTTATAAAACGTATAAAATCCGCCCTGCGATATCCCCGCCCGCCGTGTCAGCTCGCGGATATTAACCGCGCGCACCGAGTTGTCGTGGAACATTTCAACGCCTGTTTCGAGAAGTTTTATACGAATATTTTCTTTTTCATTTTCTGTGAAAGCCTTTCCCATGCGACCTCCTTATATAGCTATGAACAAATATCAATAAGTTCATAGCTATATATTAGCACAACCTAACCCAATATTCAAGGGCTTTTTTTGTTTTTTGTCGAAATGCACAAAACGAGCGGCGCAATTGCTGTGCCGCTCGTTCTCTTTTATATGCTTTGGTATCAAAGCTGCTGTGCCAGCCTTGAAACATTAAGATATCCCAGTCCTATTCCCGGCTTTCCGCCTTTAAGGACATACTGCTTCAGATTTCTCTGGAGCGTTGTTTTTT
>CAVIFG010000223.1:0-4161 GCA_963641955.1 Escherichia coli | reverse complement strand
CGGCCTGTCGGTGGGCGCGGACGATTATGTTACCAAGCCGTTCTCGCCGCCCGAGCTTGTTGCAAGGGTGAAAAGCCAGCTGCGGCGGTATATGTCGCTGGGAGATCATACGAGCCGCATGGCAGGCGGAGAAATTCGGCTGGGCGGGCTGCTGCTTAACAGCAACGAGCATTCTCTGTATGTCGACGGCGCGGCGGTGAAGCTCACCGCAAAGGAATACAGAATCGTGGAGCTGCTTATGTCCAACCCGGGCAGGGTGTTCTCCGCAGAGGAAATTTACGAGAGAGTCTGGAACGAAACGGCTTACGCGGTGGAGAATACGGTGATGGTGCACATCCGCCGTATCCGCGAGAAAATCGAGATAAACCCGCGTGAGCCCAAATACTTAAAGGTGGTGTGGGGCGTTGGCTACAAAATGGAAAAGTTTTAGCAGAAGCGGCGCGTTCAAGGCGGTGCTGGCGGCGGCGTATATCGCCTGCACAGCTGCGGCGGGCGCGGTGACAGGTTTCGGCGAGGCGTTTTGCTACGACGATATAATGGACGACGGCATGGCGCTGATTTTTGACACGCAGGACAGATACAACAAGCAGTATTGCAGCGACAAGCTGGTGACTGCGGTGCTGGACTGCGACAATGCATACGAGGACGAAAAGGTATACGCGATAGATTATCAGAAGATTGTTGATTCCTTTCGTTTGGGAATAAGCATTACGGACGAAAACGGGGTCGTTTATTCCAACGGGTTAAAGGATACCGTGGTGGAATACAAGGTGACGGCCTCCGGCGAGCGCATAAACGGGGCGGGAATAGAAACCATCTCGCTGGGCGATTTTGATTATGCAAATTATTACGATGACGGATGGGATCTGACCTTTACGGATGAAGATGGCGTCGTCCATATCGAATACGACAGGCTGGCGGAATATATCCCGTTTGCGGTGAATATCGGAAGCGAGAGCGTAACCTATTCCAACAACTTTGACGAAGATGATGGCGACGGAATTATAAAGCTTACGCTGAAGCCCGTAAAGGCCGCTGACGGGCTGATCAAGGAAGAGGTTTATCTCACATTATGGAAGAGCGGCATGGGTGCGTTTATGACTGCGGACGAACTTGACACGTCGGTATATCAGACCGCGCTGAACGATCTTGATTTTTACTGCCGCATAACAACGAAAGACGGCGCGGTATATGAAAACAGCGTGCCATACGGCGTTAAGGTGTCGTACAATTGTTCCGACGACAGTCTGCTTGCAGGCATTGCCCACGGAAACACGAAGTATATCACCGATGTTGAGATAGGACTTACGGAGAACCAGAGCGCGGCGCTGACAACGAAATACAATAACGGCGTGCATGATATGCGGATAATCATTATAACCGACATCTGCCTTTTCGTACTTTCCACCGCGATACTGATTTATTTCTGCTGTATCATCGGCGTAACTCCGGAGGGAGAAAAGAAGCTTTCCCCCGCGCTGTCGGTGTTTTATGAGATAACCGCTGCCGCGCTGCTGACTGCGGCGGTGAGCGGAATTATAAATTTCATGTCGGGATATTACGGCACTTTCTCCAAAATGGACTCGTATGCGGGCGGAGTTTGCAGCATGATACTGACGGCGGTAATTGCGGCGGGGACGTCGCTGCTGTGGCTGTATCTGTGGCTGTGCCTTGCCGCGAGAAGCAAGAACGGCGTGCTTAAAGAGGGCAGCCTTATCTACCGTCTGGTTAAATTCCTGTGGAAGATTATCAAGGCGGTGTGCTCCTTCCTGAAAGATCTTTTTCTCGGCAGGATGATACGCGGCAGGGCGGCAAAGCGTCTGCTGTGGACTGATATAGTATTTTTGGTCATTACGGCGCTGAACATAATATTGTTCTTCTGGGCGTCAATGGCGCATATTCCTGTGATTGCGATGTTCTTCCTTGTTCTTGAAGTAGTTTTTGTGGGACTTTTCGTCTATGCAAGATTTTCGCTCATCCGCGATGTTTCCAGGCTTCAGCAGCAGATAGAGGACGTTTATCTCGGGAAGAGCGTGTCCTCGGCGGAGTTTTCGGAGAAATCATTATTCAGGGAGAGCGGCGAGCGGTTGGAGAAGCTGGGCGAGCAGTATCGCCGCGGCATGGAGGAGCGCGTTAAGGCTGAGCGGATGAAGATAGACCTCGTTACGAACGTTTCGCACGACCTCAAGACGCCGCTCACCTCGATAATAAGCTATATCGACCTGCTCAGCAGGGAGGAGCTTCCGCAGACTGCGGCGGATTATGTGAAGATACTTCAGAATAAGTCGGAGCGGCTGAAGAACATCGTATCCGATGTATTCGAGCTTGCCAAGGCGACCAGCGGCGAGATAACCGCCGACAGCGCGGAGCTTGACCTTACAAGGCTTTCGTATCAGGCGCTGGCGGATATGGAGGACAAAATCGCGGCGTCGGGCTTTGAGGTAAAGCGCAGCATATGCGAACCTCCCGTGCTTGTTATGAGCGACGGCAAGCGCATCTACAGGATAATTCAGAACCTGCTCGACAACGCGCTGAAATACTCCATGGAGGGCACGCGGATATATTACACTCTTGAAAAGCGCGACGGCGCGGCGGTGATAACCATCAAGAACATCTCTGCTGTGCCCATCGAGCTTACGGCGGAGGAAATAACGGAGCGCTTTGTGCGCGGGGATAAATCCCGCAGCAGCGAAGGCTCGGGGCTTGGGCTTTCCATTGCGCAGGGATTTGCACTGGCATGCGGCGGCGAACTTAAAATAGAGATCGACGGCGATATGTTCAAGGCAGAGGTGCGATTCCCGCTGTATTTCGGGGAAATTAAGTAATTTAAGTTACTGGTGGGAGCGGTATGATGTGCCGCTCCCGCTTTTTTATGAGATGTTATAAAAACAAGGTGAAAGCTTTGTTTAAATTGAAATTCCCTATATGTGGCAATATCTATTGATATTTTTTGTTGAATGTGATAAAATAACAACGTATCATTGCGTAAACGATGATTTTATTAGGTAAATTTAAGGAGCATATCATGTCCCAGAAACTCAGCGAACTTATCACGGTGCTGCGAGGCCACCGCGTTTTCATCCAGACGCACAATTTCCCCGATCCCGACGCCATCGCCAGCGCGTTCGGGCTTCAGTATCTGCTGCGTAAGTTCGGAATAACCACCACGATCTGCCATCACGGCAATATAGAGCGTACCGCAACCACCAACATGGTCGCGGAGTTCGGCATATCCATGACGACGGACGAAGAGCTGAAGGATATGACAGAGGATGACTACATAATCACGGTGGATTCGCAGAAGGGCAACGCGAACATCCTCGACCTTGTGGGCAACGAGGTCGCCTGTATAGATCATCACCCGATATTCTGCGAGTCGGACTATAAATACATGGACATACGCATTGTAGGAAGCTGCGCGACCATCATCGCGGATTACTACCGCCAGTACAAAATTGATATGCCCGAGGATGTTGCGACGGCGCTGCTTTATGGGCTTAAAATGGACACTGCGGATTTCACCCGCGGCGTGACCGAGCTTGACGTGCAGATATACGCGTATCTCTTCCCGAAGAGTAACAACCAGCTTATCCGCAGGTTCCAGTCGGGAACGATACAGTACGACGAGCTTGAATCCTTTGTTGACTCCATGCGCAATATTGAGATATTCAACGGAGTTGCGTTTGCGTTTCTTAATTTCAACTGTGCCGACGCTTTCGTCGCGACGGTTTCGGATTTCATACTCAATCTTGATGTTGTTAATTTCGCCGTGGTCTATTCGCGGCGGGAAAACGGGTTCAAATTTTCGGTGCGCTCCGAGCTGGATGAGCTGAATGCGGGTATCATCGCGCAGACGGCTCTGAAGGATGTCGGAAGCGGCGGCGGCCATCGCTCCATGGCGGGCGGATTTGCCGAGGAAAGCAAGCTGCTGGATATCAGCATTGATTATAACAAGACGGTTCAGAATTTGTTTCTGAATGTTATCGACGGTATCCGCGGGGGCGGCGCTGCGGCGGCAGAGGAACATGCGAAAATAAAATAAATTCGAAAGCGCGTTTTTATACGCGCTTTTAGCTTGTCGAAAAAACAAACGGCAGTAAATTGCAACAGACTGTGGGGGGAAAACTCTTGTTTTCCCCCCACACCCCCTTTAGCGCCTTG
>CAVIFG010000222.1:0-4174 GCA_963641955.1 Escherichia coli | reverse complement strand
GTTGACCTGATCGTTGTTCCACGAATACACGCGGGTGAGGTACTCCTTTTCGCCGTTACGCAGGGCAAGGTCGGTGTACTTGGATGTATACACCCCAGAAACGCCCTCCACCTGCGAAATTGCCTCGGCGTCGCCGTCGGTAAGCCCGAACGTGGAAAGAACCCGCAGGTCGAACAGCCTGTGGCTGTCGTAATAATCATCGGCGGAAACCCGCATCATTTCATTCGTTGCGCGGACGCCGCTGAAAAATCCCACGCCGATGGCGCAGATGGTGAAGATGGAAAGAAACCTGTTTTTCGTGCGGGATATCTCTCTGAAAATATTTTTGTTTACAGCCTTCATTTCCCCTCCGTCACCACTCTATCTCTTCCACGGGGGTGGGGTTTTCGTTCATGGAAATGCTGCTGACCTTGCTGTTTTTTATGCGTATGACCCTGTCTGCCATGGGGCATATTGCGGAATTGTGCGTGACCAGAATTACCGTCATTCCGTCGCGGCGGCAGGTATCCTGCAAAAGCTTCAGTATCATCTTGCCGGTGTTGTAGTCCAGCGCGCCCGTCGGCTCGTCGCAGAGGAGCAGCTTCGGCTTCTTGCTGAGCGCTCTTGCGATGGCGACGCGCTGCTGCTCTCCGCCGGAAAGCTGCGCGGGGAAATTACCCATGCGCTCGCCCAAACCCACCTTTTCAAGTATCTCCGCGGCGGGGATGTAATCGCTGGTGGTCTGCGCGGCAAGCTCTACATTTTCCTTTGCGGTGAGGTTGGGCAGAAGATTATAGAACTGAAAAATAAACCCTATCTCGAACCTGCGGTACTGCGTAAGCTGCTTTCGGTTATATCCGTCGATGCGCTTTCCGTCGACGCTGATAACTCCCTCGTCGCAGTTGTCCATGCCGCCGAGCATATTCAGCACGGTGGTTTTTCCCGAGCCGCTGGGGCCTACGATGATAACAAACTCGCCCTTTTCTATATCAAAGGTCATTCCGTCCGCGGCGTTTATCGTCACCTCGCCCATGTGGTAGCGCTTATATACGTTGTCAAGAGATACAAAAGCCATACTTTCTCCTATTCTGTCGCCGTGAAATTTAAAACAAGGGCAGGACAAGCCCACCGAAAATGCGCCGTTTCCGATACACTTCCGATAGATGTTATCCCGCCCTTTTTTATTTATAATTAACCGCCAATCTTGCTCTTGCCGCCCATGTAGGGTCTGAGTACCTCGGGGATATTAACTGTTCCGTCGGCGTTCAGATTGTTCTCAAGGAATGCGATAAGCATTCTGGGGGGAGCAACAACCGTGTTGTTCAGTGTGTGCGCGAAATACTTCTTGCCGTCCTTGCCGTTTACGCGGATCTTAAGGCGGCGAGCCTGTGCGTCGCCGAGGTTGGAGCAGCTGCCTACCTCGAAATACTTCTTCTGGCGCGGCGACCAGGCCTCAACATCGTAGCTCTTTACCTTCAGGTCTGCAAGGTCGCCCGAGCAGCACTCGATGGTTCTTACAGGAATATCCATGCTTCTGAACAGGTCTACGGTGTTCTGCCACAGCTTGTCAAACCACATTGCGGATTCCTCGGGCTTGCAGACAACGATCATTTCCTGTTTCTCAAACTGGTGAATTCTGTAAACTCCACGCTCCTCGATACCGTGCGCGCCCTTTTCCTTGCGGAAGCAGGGGGAGTAGCTGGTGAGGGTTCTCGGAAGAGTTTCCTCGTCAAGGATGGTGTCGATGAACTTGCCTATCATGGAGTGCTCGGAAGTACCGATAAGGTACAGATCCTCGCCCTCGATCTTGTACATCATCGCGTCCATCTCTGCGAAGCTCATAACGCCTGTTACAACGTTGCTTCTTATCATGAACGGTGGGATGCAGTAAGTGAAGCCGCGGTCTATCATGAAATCTCTTGCATATGCAAGCACTGCGGAGTGCAGTCTTGCGATATCGCCCATGAGGTAGTAGAAACCGTTGCCAGCTACCTTTCTTGCGCTGTCGAGGTCGATACCGTTAAGGCGCTCCATTATCTCGCTGTGATAGGGCACCTCGAAATCGGGAACAACAGGCTCGCCGTATCTCTTAATTTCAACGTTCTCGCTGTCGTCCTTGCCGATAGGCACGGAGGGATCGATGATGTTCGGAATGGTCATCATGATCTTGGTAATTCTCTCGGAAAGCTCCGCTTCCTTCTTCTCAAGCTCGGTCTGCTCCTCGGTGAAAGCCTTTACCTGCGCCTTTGCCTTTTCAGCTTCTTCCTTCATGCCCTTTGCCATGTAGCCGCCTATCTCCTTGGAGATACGGTTTCTGTCGGCGCGGAGGGTTTCTGCGCGCTGGATGGTCTTTCTGTATTCTGCGTCGGCAGCTATAACCTCGTCAACAAGCGGAAGCTTGCTGTCCTGGAACTTCTTCTTGATGTTTTCCTTAACTGCATCGGGATTTTCTCTTAAAAATTTAATGTCTATCATTTTGATACCTTCCTGTATTTCACGGATGAACCGCGTTTATTTTATTCCGTCATGAAATGCCTGAGTATTCCCTCAAGCTGTTCCTTGTCGCTGAAATTTATCTGAAGGACGTTGCCTTTCTTTCCCTCGGATATTCTCACCTTTGTGCCCAGCGACTCCGCAAGGCTTATCTCCACCTCGGTGTAATAGTTCAGCCGCGGCTTTATCTCCTTGCTGTTTTCCTGCTCCTCAATACGCTTTGCTTCGCGCTTCGCGATGTTTTCCACCGCGCGGACGGATAATTCTCCCTCCGCCGCCTTGTACGCAAGCTCGGTCATAAGAGCGGGGTCCTTTATCTGCTTGAGTGCCTTGCAGTGGCCCGCGGAAAGCTTACCCTGCTGCAAAAGCTCCTTAACGCCGTTCGGCAGCGATAGCAGACCCATGCTGTTTGCGATGGACGAGCGCGCCTTTCCCAGCGACTGCGCAAGCTTTTCCTGCGTCATGTTGTACTTTTCGATGAGTTCCTTGTAGCCGAGGGCTTCTTCGATGGGGTTCAGATTTTCGCGCTGAAGATTTTCGATAAGCGCGAACTGCATTGCCTGCTCCTCGGAAATATCATCCCGCACGACCACGGGCACTTCCGAAAGACCTGCTATCTTCGCCGCGCGCCATCTTCTCTCGCCGGCGATTATCTGATAATTCCCGCCGGGCAGCGACCGAACGATTATCGGCTGCAAAATTCCGTGCTCCCTTATCGAAAGCGCAAGCTGCTCCATTGCTTCCTTGTCAAAGCTTTTGCGGGGCTGTGCCTTGTTCGGCTCGATGTCGCTTATGCGGATAGTGCTGAGATTTTCGGTGCTTTCGACGTCGTTATCGAAGAACAGATCATCAAATTTGCTTTCAGTCTTTTTCGCCATTCTTCTTCTCCATTTCGCGGCATCTGTCCAGTATCTCCTTGGAAAGGCGCTTGTACGCGTCCGCTCCCTTGGAGGATTTGTCATAATAAAGTATAGGCTCGCCGTGGCTCTGCGCCTCGGATATCCTTACGTTGCGCGGTATCTCAGTCTTGAACAGCGACTTGCTGTCAAAGCTGCGCTTTATCTCGCGCATTATTTCGTTGCTCGAAAGCAGGCGCTTATCCAGCATGGTGAACACGATACCCATGATATTCAGGTCGGGATTTGCCTTTTTCTTAACCTTTTTTATCGTCAGCATAAGCTGCGCCAGTCCCTCCAGTGCGAAATGCTCACACACCATGGGAACAATGATGGTATCGCACGCTATCATCGCGTTCATTGCAAGTATTCCCAGCGACGGCAGGCTGTCAATAATGATGATGTCATAATCATCCTTTATCTGCAAAACCGCTTTTCTGAGCTGGAAAGACTTCTTATCGTAGCTTGCGAGAGCCTGTTCTGCCTCGCAGAGCTGGCTTGTTGCGGGCATGATAGAAACATTTTTATATCTTGTTTCTATGATTGCCTCCTGCGGGCGGCGTTCTCCAAGAATAACGTCGTATGTAGTTATGTCGAGCGTTTTCTTTTTAATTCCGAGGCCCGTTGTGGCGTTTCCCTGCGGGTCAAAGTCGATCAGAAGCACTTTTTTGCCAAGCTGACCAAGCCCCGCGGCGATATTTACCGAAGTTGTCGTCTTGCCGACGCCGCCTTTCTGGTTAACTACGCCGATAACTATGCCCATTCTTTCTCCCCCTTTTTCCATTGATACTTCTATTATATCACAC
>CAVIFG010000221.1:0-4192 GCA_963641955.1 Escherichia coli | reverse complement strand
GTTTTTATTTGTAGACCTGCCCTCGGCGAAATGCGGGATCGCGCGTTATTCCGCAGTTCATCTCGAGTAGGTGAACGTCTTGAGGAAGCGCTGTGCGCGCTCTGTTTTCGGGTTGTGGAAGAACTCCGCGGGCGCGCCCTCTTCAACGATAACTCCGCCGTCGAGGAATACTACCCTGTCCGCCACCGCCTCTGCAAACGCCATCTCGTGGGTGACTATCATCATCGTCGTTCCGCCCTTTGCAAGGTCGAGAACAACGTTCAGCACCTCATGCACCATTTCGGGGTCAAGCGCTGCGGTGATCTCGTCAAGAAGCATTATGTCGGGGTTCATGATAAGGCTGCGCACTATCGCTACGCGCTGCTTCTGTCCGCCCGAAAGCTCCGCCGGATAGGCGTCCGCCTTGTCCGCAAGCCCTACGCGGCTGAGCAGCTCCATCGCCTGCTTCGTGACCTCGTCCCTGCTCCTCCCCTGAACCTTCAGCGGCGCGAGGATTATGTTCTTCATCACCGTCATGTGCGGGAACAGGTCGTAGCTCTGGAACACCATTCCTATCTTCTGGCGGACTTTGTAAAGGCTCGCCTTTCCGTGCTCAACAGGCTCGCCGTGAAGCTTGACCGTTCCGCCCTGAATTGGCTCCAGCCCGTTAAGGCAGCGCAGCAGCGTGCTCTTACCGCAGCCCGAGGGGCCGATAAGCACCACGACCTCCCCCTGCGAAACGCTCAGCGAAAGGTCGTTAAGCACGGTGTTTTCGCCGTACTTCTTTGTAAGATGGTCTATATCAATAATATGTTCAGCCATGGTCACTCGCCTCTCTTCTTCGTAAGCTTTCTCGACAGCAGCGACAGCGGAAAGCAGATAATGAAATACATCAGGAATATCGCCGCATATACCCACAGCGCAGCATTCGGGAACTCAAACCGGTTCGCGTCGATTATCTGCTTGCCGACCTTGAGCACCTCGGTAACGCCGATGAGCGAAACCAGCGCCGTTGTCTTTATCATTCGGGTGGAAAGATTGATGACATCGGGGACAAGTCCGCGCAGCGCCTGCGGGAAGATAACGTAGACATAAAGCTGCACCCTGCTCAGTCCGAGGGAAAGTCCCGATTCGAACTGGTGCGACGGGATGGAGATGAATGCGGCACGCACAAGGTCGCCGACCTCGCTTGCGCCCCATATCGTCAGCATGATAACTGCCGCCGTTTCTCCGCTCATGTCAACGCCCGTGAGCTTCGTTATTCCGAAGAAGATTATAAAGAGCCATACAAGCTGCGGCATTATCCTCACTATCTCGATATAAACGCGGCATATCGCCTTTACCACGGGATTTTTCACCAGCATCAGCGCGCCGACGAACACTCCTATGACCAGCGACAGCCCTATCGAAATCAGCGACAGGCGGAGCGTTACCCAGAGGCCGCCCCAGAGCCGAAGCATATTATTGCCCATGAAAAGCACTTCAATTCCCTGCACGGCGCATCCTCCTCTCAAGAACAGTGAAAACTATCGAGATCGGAAGTATCATCACAAGATACGCCAGTACAAGCATCGTAAGCGCTTCGTTGGTCTTGTAATACATACCGATAAGGTCCTTTGCAACGTACATCAGGTCCGCAAGGGAAACCGCGCTGAACACGCTGGTTTCTTTCAGCAGGAAGATGACATTCGCCGCCAGCGCGGGGATGGACACCCTCGCCGCCTGCGGGATAACTATGTACCGCATCACCTGCCACCTGCGCAGTCCCAAGCTTTCCGCGCTTTCGAGCTGTATCTTGTTGACGGATTTAAGTCCGCTGAGAAAGCTCTCCGCCATGTAGCTTCCGCCGAGGAACGCAAGGCCTATAACGCCGCACGCCTCGCTGGAAAGCAGCACCCCCGCCTTCGGCAGACCGAAGTACAGGAAGAAAAGCTGAACGATAAGCGGCGTGTTTCTCGAAAGCTCGATATACACCGCAACTATCTGCCGCGCAACGGGTATCTTATAATACTTCACCAGCGCGCAGACAAGACCCACCGCGACCGAAAGGATTATGCCGATGACGCCTATCGTAACTGTAAGGACGCCCGCCTCAACATAAACCGGCGCGAATTTCTGAATAAACGACCAGTCCACAACATCACTCCGTATATATTAATTTGTTCTGTGCGTTCCACGGAGATAACGTCGGGGACGTTCGCTTCTCGGTATGGGTGTATTATATCACACAAAACATATAATGTCAATAGGTTTTCAGTGAATTGCCACACAAAAACTTTCAACATCGAATTTGTTTTTTCGGCAAATAGCCGAAACGACGCTATACTGCACACTTCCGTACAGCATTATATGCAATGGCGCGGGGTAATGACATTAAAAATGCGCACCGCAGGCATCGCATACTTATTGATTATAACACATTTCCGACGATAATGCAAGTATTACAGGGCAAATATTGCAGGCGCACCAAATATTTTTGCGTACATATAATAACAGTAACTGCGGTACGGCGCAGAATAATCATACAAAGGTGAACCCGAATGACTGATATACACACTCTCAACGATATAGCGCCCGGTCAGCGGGCGGTGGTGAAAAAGCTTACGACACACGGCGCGATGCGGCGCAGGCTGCTGGACATAGGGCTTTCCGAGGGAACAGAGGTGGAATGCGTTGGGCGAAGTCCCATGGGGGACCCATCGGCGTACCTGATACGCGGCGCTGTTATCGCGATACGCCGCGCGGACTGCCGCGGGGTGATCGTCGGCACGAAACCCGAGGACAACGCCGCAAAAACGGACAGCAAAATTGCAGCGCAGGAGTGCTTTTCGGACGCGGTGCCGCCCCCCGAGCCGCATGACGGCGGGGTGGTAATTGCCCTTGCGGGGAATCCCAACGTCGGAAAGAGCACGATATTCAACAATTTAACAGGACTTCATCAGCACACGGGAAACTGGCCCGGAAAGACCGTCGCGAGCGCGCAGGGGAGCTTCTCCACCCGAGAAAACGAATATATCCTCGCGGATATTCCCGGTACATACTCGCTGATGGCTCACTCCGCCGAGGAAGAGGTCGCGCGGGATTTCATATGCTTCGGCGGGGCGGACGCGGCGGTGGTGGTATGCGACGCGGCGTGCCTTGAGCGCGGGCTGAACCTTGCGCTGCAGGTCATGGAGATATGCCCGCGGACGATAGTGTGCGTAAACCTTATGGACGAAGCGAAGCGCCGCGGGATATGCGTTGACCTCGGGCGGCTGGAGGAGAACCTAGGCGTTCCCGTTGTGGGGACGGCAGCGCGGAAGAAAAAGACGCTGCGGCAGCTCACCGAAAGGCTCGACGATCTCTGCGCAGGGTGGATATCCGTCCGCCCGAGAAAGCTGCGCTACATCCGCCCCATCGAGGACGCCATTGCTGCGCTGGAGCCTGCGATAAGGCAGAAAATCGGGGATGAAATACCGCCGAGGTGGCTTGCGCTGCGGCTGCTCGAGGGGGACGCGTCGCTTATGCGCGGGCTGGAGGAGCATTTCGGCAGGGACATCACGAGCATTCCCGAAATATCGGAATGCAGGGAGCGCGGGATGGAGATACTCGCCGCTGCGGGGATAACGACGGATATTCTTAAAGACAGGATAGTTTCCTGCATACTGCTGAACGCCGAGGAGGCGTGCGACGGCGTGGTGGGATGCGCAGGCTGCGGGGCAGCCGCCGACCGCCGCGCGGATCGCGTGCTGACGAGCAAAGCGTTCGGCTACCCGCTGATGATACTGCTGCTGATGATAGTGTTCTGGATAACGATAGTCGGCGCGAACTACCCGTCGGAGCTGCTGAGCACGGCGCTGTTCTCGCTTGGGGATGTGATGTCGGGGGCATTGATAAGCATAGGCGCGCCCGAGTGGCTGCGAAGCCTGCTTATAGACGGAGCGTACAAGGTGCTGGCATGGGTTACGGCGGTAATGCTTCCGCCGATGGCTATTTTCTTCCCGATGTTTACTTTGCTGGAGGACTCGGGGTACCTGCCGAGGATCGCGTATAACCTTGATAAGCCGTTCAACTGCTGCCGCGCCTGCGGGAAGCAATCGCTGACAATGTGTATGGTGTGTATAATTTTGTAATACTATTAAAATTATATTGCACCTAATTGCAGATAACTCCCAAACATAAAAAACCGCCCCCGAGCCGCACAGCGACCCGAGGGCGAAATTATTATACCTCG
>CAVIFG010000220.1:0-4227 GCA_963641955.1 Escherichia coli | reverse complement strand
ATTGTCAACAAGATATTGCACATTTCCGTAAGGATAAGCGGTATTTTTATATATTATCACATTTTTCAGGCACTTTCGGCGCACTTTTTTCAATAAGTTTACAACAGTTTTTTCTGTGACAGCATTATTTCCGCATAAGCCAAAAATGAATTATCCGTTTAAAATTACTGCAAAATCAGCTTATTTTTTCAGCGGAGCCGTTATTTCTTTCAGCCACTCAGCCTCATTCTGCGGAAGCAGCGGCGCGATTTTTTCGCAGACCGTTTTCTGATAAGCGTTGAAGCGCTCGAGTTCGCGGTCGGAAAGATAGGAAACATCCACGCCGTCTGGGTCGAACGGCACCATCGTCAGCGTTTCAAACTCCATGAATCTGCCGTATTCCGTGCGCTCGCTTTCGCGGCAGAGAACAAGGCTCTCGTGCCGTATGCCGAACTTCCCCGCGACATAAAGCCCCGGCTCGTCGGAGGTTATCATCCCGTCCTCAAGCACGCAGTCGGACGCGGTCGGGCGAATGCGCCATGCTATCCTGTTGGGGCCCTCGTGCACATTCAGCAGATACCCGACGCCGTGCCCCGTGCCGTGGTTGAAATCCATTCCGTATCGCCACAGCGGCTCCCGCGCGGTGTAGTCAAGGTTGGCGCCCTTGCAGCCGTACATGAACTTTGCCGCCGCAAGGTTAAGGTGCCCCGCCAGCACCAGCGTAAAGCCCCGCTTTTCCTCATCGGTGAGTTTTCCGAGCACATATGTTCGGGTGATATCGGTGGTGCCGTCATAGTAATGCCCGCCCGTGTCGGAAAGCAGCATACCCTCCGCACGAAGCTCCGCGTTGCTCTCCTCCGTGGCGGAATAGTGCACCACCGCGGCGTGCGCGCCGTATGCCATTATCGGCGCGAAGCTCTGCCCGAGGTAGCCCTCCCCCGCCCTGCGAAATTCCTCTAGCTTCTCAGCGGCGCTTATCTCGGTTATCTTTATCCTGCCGACATTATGCTTGAGCCAGTACATGAACCGCGTCACCGCGACGCCGTCCTTGATATGCGCGGTGCGCTCGGCGTCTGTTTCGGTGGGATTTTTCACCGCCTTCATCAGCATTATCGGGCTGCGGGTTTCTACGCGCTTTATCCCCCCGGGAAGAGATCTCACGAACAGGCAATTTACCTCCGACGGGTCGTACATCACCGCGCCGCAAAGCTTTGACAAAGCGCCGTAAAAATCATCATACGGCAGTATCTCCACGCCGTCCGCCGCGATCACGGAAGCTATCTCATCGCTGAATATCGCGCGGTTTGCGTAAAGCGCCGCGCCGTCGCTGCGTATCATCATATACGCAAGGAAAACGGGGTTATATTCCACATCGTTTCCGCGCAGGTTCAGCGTCCATGCTATCTCGTCCAGCGCCGTCACCGCGAGGATATCCGCCCCCGCCGCCGACATTTTTTCGCGGATATTTTTCAACTTTTCACCGCGGGAAACTCCAGCGTATTTATCCGGAAGAACATAAACCGGCTCGGCGGAAAGCGGCGGGCGGTCTTTCCAGACTTCCCCGCCGAGGTCGTTTTCCACGGAAAACGTTACTTTCTTCGCGGAAAGCTCCCGCTCCAGCGCCCTTGCCATGTTTGCCCGCACCGTTCTGCCGTCAAAGCCCAGCACACTGCCCTTGGGCATTTTTTCCGCGAGGAATTTGTATATCGTCGGCACGCCCTCCACGCCTGATTTCATAAGCGCGATACCGCTGCCTTCAAGCTGCTCTGCCGCCTGCAGGAAATACCGCCCGTCCGTCCACAGCGCGGCTTCATCCATCGTTACGACGAGCGTGCCCGCCGAGCCTGTGAAACCCGACAGAAACTCGCGCAGCATAAAATGCTCCCCGACATATTCCGAGCCGTGGAAGTCCTCCGTGCATACGATATATGCGTATATCCCGCGCGACCTCATAACGCCGCGCAGTGCGTTTATTTTTTCGGGTACAGTCATTTCTGCTCCTCCTTTGGGTATATTTTTTCTCCGTCGGACAGCACCGTGCTGCCCTCATCGGCGTTGATTTTGTAGAGATATGCGTCGCTGACGGTCAGCGTGATTTCCCCGCCGTCCTTGTCGATCAGCCTTACTTCGTCGCATTTTTCCCCGTCCTCGGGAACGCCCTCGCAGCCGAAATCCGGCTCGATTATCCTTGTGATTTTGTATTCTTTCATATGTTCACCGTCGGCAAAGCCGCCCCGCCAGAAACGGCGGCGCGGCGGTGCGTTTATCTGAAATATTTTTCCGAAAGATCCTTTAAGAACGCGGCGCGCTTGGGGGTAAGTCCGCCGTGCTGCATACGCCAGTTCCAGTTTCCACCCAGCGTAGAGGGAACGTTCATCCGCGCTTCCTTGCCAAGCCCGAGGATATCCTGCATGGGAACTATAACAAGTCCCGCGGGGCTTGCGTACAGCCGCTTTATGCAGCATTTATTAAAGCCCTCGAACAGCCCCTTGTCAAGATAATTCTTCGCCATCCCGCGGGATTTTCCGTCGGTTTCCCTGTACCACTGCATGATGGTGGAGTTATCGTGCGTGCCCGTGTAGGCAACGCAGTTTTCTACATAATTATGCGGCAGGTGGTCGTTGTCGATGTTGTCGGGATTGAACCCGAACTGAAGCACGCGCATTCCGGGGAAGCCAGTATCTTTCAGCAGCACCTTAACGCTGTCGAATATGTCGCCGAGATCCTCCGCGATGATATTCACATCGCCGAGCTTCTCCTTTATCGCGTTGAACAGATCCATCCCGGGGCCATGCTCCCATGTGCCGTTTTCGGCGGTGGTGTGGCCGAACGGGATCGCATAGTAGGTGTCGAACGCGCGGAAGTGGTCGATGCGGAGCATATCGTAGCACTGCGCCGATTTCTTTATGCGCTTTATCCACCAGTCGTATCCGGTTTTCTTCATCTCGTCCCAGTTGTACAGCGGGTTGCCCCAGAGCTGACCCGTCTTTGAGAAATAATCCGGCGGTACGCCCGCAACGCGCTTCGGGTTGCGCTTTTCGTCCAGCTCGAACAATTCGGGCTGCGCCCATACGTCCGCGCAGTCGGGGGAAACGTATATCGGGATATCGCCGATGACCTGCACGCCCACGCTGTTGCAGTAGCGGTGAAAGCGGTTCCACTGGCGGTAGAAAATATACTGCACGAACTTTATGAAGCGTATCTCCTCTTTCAGCTCGTTCGTATATTTCTCCACTGCCTCGGGCTTGCGGAGTTTGATATCATCGTCCCACATATTCCAAGGTCTGCCGCCGAATTTCGCCTTCAGCGCCGTGAACAGCGCGTAATCGTCCAGCCACTCCGCTTCCTCAAGCACAAAAGAGGTGTACCCGACGTCATCCTCGAATTTGTCGAAGGCTTTTCTTAGGAGCTGCATTTTCGTCGCGCTCACCTTGTCGAAATCAACATAGGACGGGTCTGCGCCGTAATCAGACGCGGCGCATTCCTCGCGGGTGATGTACCCGTTTTCGCACAGTTCGTCGAGGTCTATCATCAGCGGATTACCCGCAAAGGATGAAAACGGCTGATAGGGCGAGTCGCCGTATCCCGTGGGGCCTATCGGCAGCACCTGCCAGTATTTCTGCCCCGCGGATTTCAGCCAGTCGGCGAATTTTTCCGCTTCCGCTCCGAATGTACCTATGCCGTAGGGCGAGGGCAGCGATGTTATGTGCATCAGCACTCCGCAGCTTCGTTTCATAAAATCATCTCCCGTTTATCGTATGGTTTATCTGTTCCAGTATTTTCTGTCAAGGCTTCGGAAGCTTATCGCCTGCGAGATATGCTCGCGGCCGATGTCCTCGCTTCCGTCGAGGTCGGCGCAGGTGCGCGCGACTTTCAGTATCCTGTCGTATGCGCGGGCAGTCAGCCCCAGCCGCTCAAACGCGACTTCAAGCAGGCTCTGCGCCGCGTCGGTCATATGGCAGACCTCCGAAATAATGTCGGGGGTTATGCCGCTGTTGCACTTTATCCCAGTGCCTTTGAAACGCTGCGCCTGTATATCGCGGGCTTTCTGCACCCGCTCGGCTATCGCGGCGGAGCTTTCCTGCGGCGTCCTCTGCGACAGGTCGGAATATTCCACCGCCTTGACCTCCACCTGAATATCTATTCTGTCCAGCACGGGCTGGGATATCTTTCCGAGGTACTGGCTCACTTTCTGCGGCGAGCAGGTGCATTTTTTGCTGCTGCCGAAATTGCCGCAGGGACAGGGAT
>CAVIFG010000219.1:0-4237 GCA_963641955.1 Escherichia coli | reverse complement strand
GCCGAGAACCAGTTCTTTCGCGGGATAGAGCAGCGCCGTATTCTCGCCGCTCATCATGTTTATATCAAGGCATAGCTTCTGCGCTTCGCCCTCGCTTTCGGCGATGACGAGCACGGGAAGCTGTATTTTTTCCCGCAGCAGCGCAGAGATGAAATGCGCCTTGTGTATATGCGAAACGCCTGTCACAAGGGCAGGCAGGGGGTTATCGGTTTCGAGATACTTCGCAAGTTTTAGGTAATCGGCGTTCTGACGCGCCGCGTTCAGAAAGAAGTCCATATTTACCTCGGTTCGCTTATCAGGAATTGTATTTGTTCATGGCGGCGTCGGTCTTGCCGTCCACCATAAGTTCGATGCAGGCAACGGCGTTGTCGAAGCACTGCTCCAGCTTCTCGCCGTCCTCTTTTTTGAAGTGCCCCAGCACCCAGTCGGCGAGATTATAATCGGGGTGCGGCTTCGCGCCGACGCCCATTTTTATCCTCGGGAACGTGTCCTTGCCCGAGAGGTAGATTATGCTTTTTATGCCGTTGTGGCCGCCGTCGCTTCCCTTGCGGCGGATACGCAGCTTTCCGGGCTCGAGGGAGATATCGTCATATACGATGATGGTGCGCTCGGGAGGGATTTTGTAGAACGACATTGCCTCGGTGACAGCCTCGCCGCTGTTGTTCATGAATGTCGTGGGCTTCATGATAAGGCAGCGCTTGCCCGAAATGACCGCGTCGCAGGTCAGCGACTTGAAGCGGAGTTTCTTGCAGTTGAGGTTATATTTCTCGCAGAGAGTGTCTATCGTCATAAATCCGATGTTGTGGCGGGTGTTTTCGTACTCTGTGCCGGGGTTGCCAAGCCCGCAGATTATAAACTCCACGGGGCCTGTCGGCTCGGGGGTGCGCTTCTGTTCAAGCTTGTTGAATATATCAAAAACGGACATATATGCTTCCTTTCTTTGTCAACGCACAAAAGCCACCCGCGAATTCCTCCGCGAGTGGTGTTATCTGTTTTTATTTTAGCACAACCGCGCCGTTTTGTCAATCAGAATTTATTATTCCACGCGGGGTGTTGAAAATTCAGAGTGTTCACGAAAAACCGCTCTCCAAAACGGAGAGCAGTTTAATTAATAATCAGAAATAATCAAATACCATCATGGCTGTAAGTCATCATCGTAACTTCACCGCTGCGGTCGATGAGCCTGAAGCAATGCGCGGGGACATCCACCGCGGTATCGTCCAGCAGCCTGCCCGCCTCAAATACAGGGGCGGAGAACACCGCCTTGTGCCCAAAAAGCTCAAGCGAAACGCCGTGCTTCTCAAGCGAGAGAACGCTGTTCACACAAAGCACGAAATGACGCCCCATCCTGCCGCTGTTTGCAAGGGCATTCACAAGCGCTTCAGAACCGTCGCCCGTCAGCACCATCTCGGAAACCAGCCTATCTGCGCCAAGCACAATTGCAAATCCGTTGGAAACCCTGCGGTTTATTGCTTCCGCGGCAAGCTCCTTTATGCGCACGATGGCGGCTGTGCCCTCGGAAACGTGTATTCCGTCGATAAGTCCGCTTTCGCAAAGCAGGCTGTAAACGGGGTCGTTGGACGCTGTCAGAATTTCTGCGGGCTGACCCTGCTCGCTGATGGATCTTATAACCGACATCACCGCGTCCGCCGCCGCGCGAACCTCTCTCATGGAGGTCAGCATAAGCAGATTCTGCGCGAAATCCGCGCTCATTCTTACGGGATATTCCGCCATTACCCTGCACGGCTCGCCAAGGAAGAGCAGCGTTTCATCCTGCCGCTTCTGCGCGATGAGGTCGGACATATCATAGCGCTTTTCGTCAAAGCTGCGGCAAATTCTTCTGTCGATAACAATGCTGCCTGCGCTGTCGGAGGTGAATTCCGCGCTGGTTTCGATGCGGATGGTGGTAAGCGCCGCGCCTGCGCTGTCGGGGGCGCCGATTACCGCGTTGCGGGCGGGTATCCTCGAAAGCGTGGTTATGTCGTCGGCGGAAAGAGCCATCTTTCCGAACATTGCCGCGATATTCTCGTCGCTGTTGGGGAGTGCAACGGCGGTGTGTATCGCGCCGTCCGCGAAAACGCCCTGCTCGTATTTTTCCGCCGCAAGCACGAAATGCATTCCGAGCTTTCCGCCCTCTGCGAACAGCCCGCGAAGCGCCGCCGCGGTATCCCTGCCGAAGAACTCGGGCTCGTCACAGGCGAGGGCGTACATCTTCCCGAAGCCGTTTACAACTACCAGCATCTCGGGCAGGTCAACGCCGCCGTTTCTGCGGAGCATATCTGCGCGCCTGTCGCGCTCGGCGCAGAGCCTGTCGGCGATATCGCATACCATATCCGTTCCGCCGCCGCTGATGAGATACTTCACCTGCGCGGGAAGCTTATCTGTATTCTCGGAAAGAGAACCCACAAGGTCGATTACCCAGATTTCAGCATTGTTTGCGGTGTTTATTATCTGCTTCAGCACGGAAGCCCTGTCCGCGCCGCGGGTGCCGCAGATGTAAACCACCGTGCCGCTTTCGATGTCGAGGGCGGCGGTGTTCCCCGTGATATCCGTTCCGATGGGAACAGCGGGAAGCGCGCTGCTGATATTTTCCGCGGGAACTTCCGCCGCGGGCTGAGCAGGCGCAGGTTCGGCGGCGGGAGCAGGCTCCTCAAACACGGGAGCTGCAGGCGCAGGCTGAACAGGCTCGGGCTGCACGGGTGCGGGCTGAACAGGCGCCGCCTGAACGGGAGCAGCAACAGGCTGAACGGGTACGGGCTGTACCGGAACAGGCTGAACCGGCGCAGCTGGAGCAGGCGCGGGCTGTACCGGCGCCGCCTGCACAGGAGCGGGCTGAGCACGCTGGATAGCCGCCTGACGGCGCTGCTCTACATAAACTCTGCGGATCTCATCCGGGATATCCGACGGGGCGGAGTACCAGAACAGGCTCTGCTTGGTTTCCTCAAGATAGAAGCCGCCGTTTCTGCTTCTTATAACGGAAGCAAGCTTGCGGGCTTCATCCTCTGCGGGGGTGGTTTCCTCCGACTGCTTATGGGTCAGCACCACCATTGCGCCGAGCTGCTCTGCGTTATTGCACAGGTCGAGTATGCGCGACTTCATGTCATCATCATAAGCTTCGGGGAAGCAGTGGAAAACGAAGAATTTCGTCGCCGCCTGAGTGGGCTGCATCTCTGCGGAGAGAGCGTCCAGCGAAGCCTTTGCGGACTCAAACGAAGTCGGGAATATCATGAACGGGTTTATGCCCTTTGCAAATCCCGAGATGTGGCCAAGGCAGTCGGGGCTAAACTTCTGCGGCTCGCAGAAGAACATACTGCTGATATCCTGCCCGAAATACTTTATCGCATTGAGAAGCAGGCGCTGAATGCCGCCCATGAGGTAGGTTTCGTTGCGGTCGTCGTAGTCTATCATCAGCACGCTGCCCTTGTCCATCGGAACAGTGACAGGCGCGCCTATCGTCTTTGCGGCGGAGTTGAACACGCCCGCGGTGGACATGGTAAGCTCCTGCTCGAACTTTTCGGGGATGGGAAGCCTTACGCGGCGCTGGCCAAGGCTGATGTAGTCGCAGTCGTCGGGCTTGAGTATACCCGTGCTGTTGAATGCCGCGGCGTCGGCGGTGAGCTTTTTGAGATAGGTCTTGAATTCGTCGGACTCTATGTACTCTCTGAGGTCGTCGTCGTGCTTGTGCTGCCTTTTTATCAGCGCAGAGTTTTCCGCGTCGTACTGGTGCTGCGCCTGGACCTTGCTGCCCTCGATACGGGTGCGCTCGCGGTTTATCTCGTGCTCATAAAACAGCTTCTGTGCGGAAGCTTTTGTGTACAGCGTTTCCGCGGAAGCGTCGTTGTGGGAGTCAAGCCCTATGCTCTGCTGAAGGCTGACGAGGGTGCTCTCGCCGGTTTCAAACGGCTCGGTGGCTTCCTCGAGCTCGCTTGTATGCTCCGCGGCATAGCGCATATATTCTTCCATCTTCGCGATCTTTTTTCTGAGCTTTGTGAGCTTCTCGCTGAGGTCGGAATCGCTCGCGCTGCAATAGTCGTTGTATTCTTTCCAGACAACTTCCTTTTCTGCATGGATATTCTTTTCCTCTTCTGCGAGGGCGTTGAATTTATCGATCAGTGAATTAACCAAATTCTGCGGCATTGTTTTTACTCCTTTTCGGAAATGCGTACACTTTTTCGTGATATTTCCCGCCTGCGCAGTTATGCACACACGGCTATGTAATAATTATACCTAATCGGCG
>CAVIFG010000218.1:0-4243 GCA_963641955.1 Escherichia coli | reverse complement strand
AAACAATATTGACGGCTTTAAGGACGGGTTCCTTATTGTCGAAAAGCAGTGCTTTACCGACCGCATAAAGAAAACCGTGTCTGATAATGAAGGTGTGAAATGCCTTGTTATCGCGCCGTTTGATGAATCGTTCGATATTGATATGCCGCGGGTGAAAATGCTTCGCAAGCCTATATATGCCGCGGGGCTGTATTCCGCGCTGAATACCGATGCAAAGCTTGGCACGGCGGAAATCGAAAAGGATAATTTTGTGTTCACCGCACCTGACGCGCATATACTTATCGTCGATGATAACTCCGTGAACCTTACCGTTGCCTGTGGAATCGTCGAGCCGCTCGGAATGCAGGTCGATACTGCAAACGGTGCCTCCGAAACCATCGAAAAGGTAAGGCAGACAAAGTACGATCTTATCTTTATGGATCATATGATGCCAGAGGTGGACGGCGTTGAAACCACGCATATCATCCGCAGGCTTATAAAAGGTTACGAGAATGTGCCCATAATCGCGCTGACAGCCAACGCAATGGGAGGAACAAAGGAAATGTTTCTGCGGGAGGGCATGAACGATTTCGTCGCAAAGCCTATTGAAGTCACCGACATGGTGTCCATGGTACGGAAATGGCTCCCGAAAGAAAAAATCATCCCCGCCGAGGGCAAAAAGGCGGTTCGGAACGAAGAAAAGAAAATGCCGCAGCTTGTAATTGACGGGCTGAACACCGAGCACGCGCTTTCTCTTCTCGGCAGCGAAAAGCTGTATATGCAGATACTCAAGGACTATTATCTTTCTGTGGATAAGCGCGCGTCCATGATAACGGAAGCGCTTGAAAAGGGAGATATCAAGGCGTATACCATCGAGGTGCATTCGCTTAAAAGCACATCGAAGCAGATAGGCGCGGACGCTCTTTCCGACCTTGCAAGGTGTCTTGAAAAAGCGGGCAACGAGAATGACACGGCGTTCATCCTATCGAAAACCGATAAGCTCATCAAGCAGTATCTTAGTTATAAGGATATACTTGCGCCGCTGTTTCCCGAGCTTGCAAAGAAACCCGATGAGCATACCGAAGAACAGAGCGTTATTTACGAGCTGCTTGACGGTGCGGGATCAGCGGTAAAATCAAACGATCCTGCCAAGCTTAACAGCGTTATCAAAAAGATGGCGAAGAGCCGCTTTACTCCTGCGCAGACGCAGTGCTTCAAAAAGCTTGCGGACAGTGCCGAGAAAAATGACCTCGCATTGTGCGGGGTGATGGTGGATATATGGCGGCAGATCGCCGCTGCGGAGTGCAGCGAGCACGTTTCATCCGCCGAGGATATCAAATCTGCCCTCGGTACAATGCAGAATGCGCTTAACGAATTCGATTCGCTGCTGATCGACGACGCATTTGATCAGATAAGCGCGCTGACTCTTCCGAACGATCAGGCGCATATGTTCCTGAAGCTGAAAAAGGCAGTGGAGGAGTCGGATATTGACCTGTGCATTTCCGTTGTGGATGAATGGATGGGCGCTATTAAGGATAACAAGTGATTTTATAATGAGAAGCCGCTGTATGAAAATACGGCGGCTTTTTTTGTTGACAAATTCGTTTGGTTGTGATATAATTCATTTGCGAGTTAGTTATAAATAACTGATTGATGAATTGCAATTTCAGAGGTGTCGGAGGAGAAGTTATGAAAAAGCAGTGTTTTGAAACCGAAAAGGATGGCTTCTACGGAATATATTATGAAAACCCGAAAGGTTCGGACTGCACGATAATCGGTTTGTTCGGTGACGACCCAAATAATTATATGGCAAAGTGCGGCGTGAAGTGGTTACATAGAAACGGCGTGAACGCTCTTTGTATGTCCCCGGCGAAGAAAAATTACAGCCATATAAATTACCCGCTGGAGAGAATTGAAACAGCTATAAAATGGCTGAAGAACAACGGTACCCGTAAAATCGGAATTATGGGAATGAGCACAACGGGCATGGATTCTCTTGTTGCGGCTTCGTATTTTTCGGATATTACGCTGACCTTTGGACTTACGGCCAGTGATTTTGTATGGCAGGGATTTGAAAAGGGCGATAAAGACGGCTGCAAGGAATGGCCTGTTCCGGGAGCCTCCACTCTTTCATGGCAGGGGAAGCCGCTTGCATATATGCTGAACGTTCGACCTGCCTGTTTATTGATTCCGAAAAGGCGAGGGCGCATACGGAAGAGGAAATGATCAGGGTCGAGAATATAAAAGGGCGGCTGTTCCTGATAGGCGCAGACGACGATTCATTCTGGGAAGCGGGAAAATACGTCCGCCGCATGGATCAACGCCTGAAAGAACACCCCCACTCCTGCGAATATGTGCCGCTTGTGTATGAGCACGGAACTCATTTTGTCCTGCCGGAATCCATGCTTCGTATAGCATTGCCGATCGGACTTAAATTTGTAATGCGGTTTGTTTTCAAGGCAGCGAAAGAATATCCGAACGAGTGCGAAGCAACGCGAAAAGATATCGATAAAAGGCTTTCTGCCGCATTAAAAGAATGGCGGGAAGAATAAAATCTTTAACGATAAACAGACCCCTCGGAAGCAGTGAAAATGCTTCCGAGGGGTTTTTATTTATTCACTTTTTACATAATTGCGCCAGAACATTGACAAGTCTGTTCATGTCAAGCGGCTTTGCCAAGTGAGCGTTCATGCCTGCGTCAATGCATTGTTGTGCGTCCTCCTGAAAGGCGTTAGCGGTCATGGCGATTATCGGGATAGTTTTAGCGTCCACGCGGTCCAACGCGCGTATCTTCTTCGTTGCGGTCAGGCCGTCCATAACGGGCATCATGATATCCATGAGGATAGCGTCGTATGTCTGCGGCGGCTCGGAAATGAACTGTTCCACCGCCTGTTTTCCGTCGGGAATTACCGTAACATTTGCACCCTTGTCGGAAAGCTGCACCTGTGCAATTTCGGCGTTCAGTTCGTTGTCCTCCACAAGCATAAGATTAAGCCCGCTTATATCTGCTTCCCGCACGGTATCCTGCGCAGTGTTTGTGATGGGATCGGCTATTTCAAACGGGATAATGACGACAAATGTTGAACCCTCGCCTTCCTTGCTGGTGACAGAAATAGTACCGCCCATGCGCTCTACAAGTCCCTTTACAATGGACATACCGACGCCTGTTCCCTGATAAATGCTCCTTGCGTCGGTTTTTTCCTGCGAGAACGGCTCGAATATATGTTTTAGATACTTCTCGCTCATGCCGATGCCCGTATCCGATATGGTCCAGCGGTAGGTACAGGATCCGTCATGCTCGCCGATGGTGTCAACAATGGTGGTTATCTTCCCGCCGGGACGATTGTATTTAATACAGTTACCGTAAATGTTAAGGAATATCTGCCGCAGGTGAAGAGGGCTGCCGTAAATATACGGGTATGGTATCACCGCCTTGCCCTTTTCATAATCCCATTCGATACCCGCTTCCGTTGCCCTGTCAATAACGATCGTCACGATATCCCTTGTCATCTCCGCAAGGTCGATGACATCATGGGCAAGTTCAACAGTGCCGTCCTCAAGCTTGCTTAGCTGCAGGACATCGTTTATCAGGGAAAGAAGATGGTTGGCGGAAACCATCATTTTCTTGTGGTTTTCAAGGACAAGCTGCGGGTCGTCGAAATGTGCTTCGTCGATATTCAGAAGCCCGATTATGCCATTCAGCGGGGTGCGTATATCGTGGCTCATGTTCAGGAGAAATGTTGTTTTCGCCTGATTTGCCTTGTTTGCTGCCTGCAGGGCGGTTGTAAGTTCCTCGTTGCGTTTCTTTTCTTCGGCGATTATATCGTCGATGGGGCTGTAGCCCAAAATGACCTTAAAACAGTGCTCGTCGGAGTAAAGGCGGACAACGGTGGTTTCAAAATACTCCATTCCCGCTTCGTTAGGGATAGTCCTGTGGCGGTATGTAAAGCTCTCTTCGGTTTGCAGCCGCTTCATTATATTCTTGGCGTCAAGAATATTCAGATAGTCAGGAGATGAACTTTTTACAACAATATTATCATATGAATATCTGACCCATTCCGAATAGCTGTTCGGATTATTCAGGCTGCCCTTTGATCTCGCCGAATGTGAGAACTTTTTCTCTTTTATCGGCTCCATACTGTCGTTCATCAGGTCGCAGCAGAATGCCGCAGTATAGTTTACACACAAAGCGTTGAACATCTGCCGCTCTTTTTCGGAGGTTTCAAGGCTTGACTGTTTTTCGGCTTCAAGCTTTGCTATATGC
>CAVIFG010000217.1:0-4284 GCA_963641955.1 Escherichia coli | reverse complement strand
GTACAAGGCGCTGCTCGCGGACGGCACGGGCTGTAGCCCTTGCGGACAGGAACGTGTGCGTTCTTCAGTCGCGCACGATACCGCAGGGCATAACCGCGCTTATGAACTTTGACCCGAGCGCGGGCTTTGCGGAGAACCGCAGCGCCATGACCGACGCGCTCGACCGCGTTGCAAGCGGGCAGATAACCTTTGCCGTGCGCGACAGCGAATACGACGGCCACAAGATAAAGCAGGGCGAGATACTTGCGATGGATAACGGCAAGATCGTTTTCACCGAGAAGGATATCACAAAGTCCCTTATCAAGCTTACAAAGAAGCTTCTCACATCCTCCAGCAGCTACATCACGGTGCTGTACGGCTCGGATGTCACCGACGAGGACGCAAACGCGGCTTACGAAGCGCTCCGCGCGAAGATAAGCAGCGACATAGACATAGTTCTCGTCAACGGCGGACAGCCCGTTTACTACTACATCATCTCCGTTGAATAATGGAAATAACCTATCTTAAAGGCGTCGGGCCTAAGCGCGCGGAGCTTTATAAGAAACTCGGCATAGAAACCGTGGAGCAGCTCGTTGAGCTGTATCCGCGGGACTATATCGACTTCACCGACACCAAATCGGTGAGCGAAACCGAGCCGAACGAGCAGTGCGCGATACGCGCGGCGGTGATGAGCAAGAAATCGCCGTTCAACGAATATGCCCGCACGGCGCTTTACAAAGCCGAGCTTTCCGACGGCACGGGGAAGATAACCGCGGTGTTCTTCAACACGAAATTTGCCTTTGAGAAGCTCGAGATCGGGCGGGAATATATTTTCTACGGAAAAATAGGCGGCGACCTTGTGCACAGGCAGATATTGTCGCCGCTTTTCGTTTCTGCGGACGAAAAGGGACTGTTCCCGAAATACCCCCTTACGGCGGGGCTTACAAACAACATGATAAGCGCGAACGTAAAGACCGCGCTTACTTTTGTAAAGCGCCCCGATGAGCTTCCGCAGGAGATACGCGGGCGCTTCGGGCTGCTTAACGCGGAGGAAGCGCTGAAAAAGATCCACTTTCCAAAGACCCGCGCGGAATATTCCGAAGCGCGCCGCAGGCTGGTTTTCGAGGAGCTGCTTACGCTGAAGCTCGGGCTTGCCATGCTGCGCGGACGCGGCAGGAATTTAAGCGGCGCGGTCATGACGGATGTTGATATGGACGAGTTCTATTCGTCGCTTCCGTTCACCCCGACGGGGGCGCAGTTCCGCGCCGTCAGCGACTGCATATCTGATATGAAAAAGCTTTACCCCATGAACAGGCTGGTGCAGGGCGACGTAGGCTCGGGAAAGACCCTTGTTGCGGCGGGGGCGGTTTTTTTCGCGCATAAAAACGGATTTGCAACGCTTGTTATGGTGCCGACGGAGGTGCTCGCGCGGCAGCATTACGCAACATTCAGGGGCTTTCTTGAGCCCCTCGGCGTGCGTGTGGGATTGCTATCGGGAAGCCTTACGCCGTCGCAGAAAAAGGCGGTGCGCGCCGCAGCGGCGGCTGGGGAGATAGACGTCCTCATAGGCACCCACGCGCTGATACAGAAGTCCTCGGAGATAAAGAAGCTGGGGCTGGTCATTGTGGACGAGCAGCACCGTTTCGGCGTGGGGCAGCGTTCCGCGCTGGCGGAGCGGGGGATAAATCCCCACATACTTGCGATGTCCGCAACGCCGATACCGCGCACCCTTGCACTGATAATGTACGGCGACCTTGATGTTTCGATACTTAACGAAATGCCCAAGGGCAGGCTGCCGATAAAAACCTACGCGGTCGATTCGGGTTACCGCGCGCGGGTTTATGCGTTCATAAAAAAGCATATTGCGGCGGGGAAGCAGGCGTACATCATCTGCCCGCTGGTGGAAAATTCCGACGGAAAAAGCGAGAAAGCAAGCGCTATCGAATATTACGGCAGGCTGGTCGGCGGGGATTTCCGCGATATCCCGACGGGGCTGCTTTACGGCAGAATGAAACAGGCGGACAAGGATAAGGTCATGGCGGATTTCAAGGAAAACAAGCTGAAACTGCTGGTTTCCACAACGGTCATCGAGGTCGGGATAGATGTTCCGAATGCGGTGGTAATGCTGATAGAAAATGCGGAGCAATTCGGGCTTTCGCAGCTTCATCAGCTTCGCGGAAGAGTAGGGCGCGGCGCGGATCAGAGCTACTGCATCCTCATGACGGACAGCAGGAGCGAGTACACCCGCGCCCGCACCGCCGCTATGGTCGAAACCGCAGATGGATACAAGATAGCGGATAAGGATCTTCAGCTTCGCGGTCCCGGCAACTTTTTCGGGCGGGAGCAGCACGGACTGCCGCCGATGAAGGTCGCCGATCTCGCGGACGACGCGGCGGTGCTGGGAGAAGTCGAGAAGCTGGCGGACGAGATATTGTCGGCGGACAAAACGCTGTCGCAGCCAAAAAACGCTGGACTTCGCAGGAATGTTGAGCGGCTTTTCGGACAGACCGCGGAGTACGGCTGGAACTGAATTTGAAAGGGACATGATATGTCGGAGATAGAATTAAAGATGGAGCGCTGGCGCTATCCGCGCTTCTTTACGGAAAATATTTCGGATGATACCGCGGTAGTGAGCGGCGACGATGCAAAGCACATTTCCGTGGTGCTTCGCATGAGAGCGGGGGATATCGCGGTGCTCTGCGACGGCAGGGGCACGGATCATCTTGCGCGGCTGGAAACCGCCGAGCGGGAGTGCTGCACATTTACAGTGCTGGAGAGCACGCCTAATCTCGCGGAGCCTTCGGTGCACCTGCGGCTGTTTCAGGCGATGCCAAAGGGCGACAAGATGGAGTTCATCGTGCAGAAAGCGGTCGAATGCGGCGCGGCGGAGATAATCCCATTTTTTTCAAAAAGATGTGTTTCCCGCCCCGACGCAAAGCAGATGGCGAAAAAGACCGAGCGCTACCGCAGGATTGCCGAGGAAGCCGCGAAGCAGTGCGGCAGGGGAATTATCCCGTCCGTCGGCGGGGCGGTGGAATTTTCCGCGCTGAAAAGCATGATCTCCCCCGAAAATACGGGAATACTATTCTATGAATGCGCACAGACCCCGCTTCGGGAAGCGGTGCCGGAGTTCAAAAAGAACATCGACATCGTTGTCGGCAGCGAGGGCGGCTTCGAGCAGAGCGAGGCGCAGGCGCTGGAGCAGGCGGGATTTATCCCCGTGTCTCTCGGCAAGCGCATTCTGCGGTGCGAAACCGCGCCCATTGCGGCAATATCCGTTTTGATGAATATGACAGGAAACCTGTGATTTTTTTGTCTTTTTTCACTATTTTTTGCCGCAGCTCTTGAAAAAATCATCAAAAAGGTTTATACTATAGCATATAGACTTTAAGTTTCTGTCTTTAAGGAGGATATTATCATGAAGGCATTCGGCGTTATTATGGTAGGACTTCTCGCCGTAGCGGGCGGTGTTGCGGCGGCAACATATATCACAAAGAAAAAGCTCGAGAAGGAAAACGAAGAGAACTACTACGACGATTGGGACGACGAGCTCGACGATGACGATATGGATTTCGAGTTTGACGAGGATCTTGACATCGACGACGAACCTGCAAAGGCTGACGACGCCGCTGCGGTAAAGTCCGACGACGAATTCGTTGAGGACAAGACCGACGCGGAAGAAGCAGAGGACGAAAAGCTCTGATCCTGCGGCATTTTGTAAAAATGGAATGCGGCGGTGTCGGCATGGACGGCGGCGGTTTCTGACCGCCGAGCGCCTGCCGATGCCTGACCGCATTTTTTTCGCGCGTACCGCATATACATAAAGAAGAAGCGGACGCGCTGTTTCCAACAAGGAGATGACAACAATGAAGAAGTTAATGGCTATTTTTGCTGCGGCTGCGGTCTGTATCGCGCTTACGGGCTGCTCGGGAGAAAAGGACAGCGGCGGCACCGGGCTTGACAGCAGCAGTGTGAGCGACTCGTCGGTTTCCGATGATTCCGTATCCGAAAGCGCAGAGGATGTCGGCGGCGACGTAGGCTCCGAGGACAGCGAAGTTTCGGAGGATATATCGTCCGAAACCGAGCAGACCTCGCAGGCGGAAGAGGAATCGCAGACCTCCGAGGAGCAGCCTGCGGATACGAATTATTCCGCGCTGATGTCTGCATTCTCGAATACTTATCTCGGACTTCCCTCGGCGGACAAGGTTTATATCTTCTCCGACAACGGGCTGAGCACCGAAATAAACGGCAGGACATATTATGGCGTAGGCTGCTACGATGAATTCGAGGGCACGCTGTACTATA